>NZ_SJPO01000017.1 GCF_007859935.1 Posidoniimonas polymericola
TCTTCCACACCGCCTCTAAGGCGACCAAGCCACCGCATCAAGACCAATCTTACTACTGTCAGAGGGTTAACGGCGTAAGGAGGCGACCCAGCCAGCTCACTTCGTTCCGGCTACGCCTCCACGAAGTGAGCTGGCTGGGATATAACACTGAAACTGGTTCCGCTACTAGGGGCAGGTCACGTTGGACAACCTTCCTGAATGGGACGTTCAGTGACAACCTGATTGATTAGCACGACAGCGGGCTAACGCTGGGCTATCGCCTCGCGTACAGAGTCAACGTCGTACACGCAGCCGCCCCAGGTGCCGCCGCCGAGGGATTGGAGCATCGCCCATAGTCGGGTGTCGTCGGGCAGCCCTTCGGCTTCGGCGAGGTCGTCGCGCAGCGGCCGCTTCTCAAGCTGAGCGGTGCCCCAGTCGACACCCTTCACCTCGCCTGCCTCGCCGACGAGGTTCAGCGAGCCAGACGCGTCTGGCCCGTCGATAACGATCTCGATTAGGTCGCCGTCGTGCACTCTGCCGATCGGACCGCCGGAGAGCGCCTCGGGGCCGACATGGCCGATGCACACGCCGGTCGACACACCTGAGAACCGCGCGTCGGTCACTAGGGCGACGCTCTTGCCCCACTTCAGGTGCTTCAGAGCGGCGGTGAGCTGGTAGGTCTCCTCCATGCCGGTGCCAATCGGGCCGCAGCCGGCGAGGACGATCACGTCGCCCGGTTGGATCGGCCGATCGCCGCCCTTGATCGCCCGCATCGCCGACTTCTCGTCGGTGAAAACCTTGGCCGCGCCAACGCGGCTGAGCCTGCCGCCTTCGAACAGCGACGCGTCGATCGACGTCGCCTTCACCACCGATCCGTCGGGGGCCAGGTTGCCGGTGAGGAACGCCATCGTGCCGGCGAGCCCCGCGTCGCGTGCGCGGTCCGGCGGCATGATGACATCGTCTGGGTCGACGCCGTCGCGCTTTAGGAGATGCTCTCGCAGACGCTCGCGACGCTCGCACTTGCGCCAAGTATCGAGCACTGCGCCGAGTGGTTCGCCCAAGGCAGTCAGCACGCCCGTGTCGATTAACCCAAGCTCGCGGAGGTGCAGCATCACCTCGGGCACGCCGCCGGCGAGGAACACGCGCACCGTGGGGTGATCGACTGGGCCGTTTGGCAGGACACTCACCAGGCGCGGGGTGCTGCGGCTGGCACGGGCCCAGTCGTCGACAGTCGGCCGGCCGACGCCAACCGCGTGGGCTACCGCGGGCAGATGAAGCAGCAAGTTGGTCGACCCACCGAACGCCGCGTGAACAACCATTGCGTTGCGCACGGCACCTTCGGTGACAATGTCGCGGGCCTTGAGCCCGCGCCGCTTCTGCTCGACAACCGCCCGCGCGGAGCATCGCGCCAGCTCCACCCAGATCGGTTGGCCGCTCGGCGCAAGCGCCGAGTGCGGGAGCGATAAACCGAGCGCCTCACCGACCACCTGCGATGTGGCCGCGGTCCCGAGAAACTGGCAGCCGCCGCCGGGCGTTGCGCACGCCCGGCAGCCCATTTCGGCGGCTTCTTGAAGGGAGATCTTGCCGTGCGCGTAGCGGGCGCCGAGGCTCTGCACGCGGCCGGCGTCTTCGCCGCGCGTGGGCGGCAGAGTAACGCCGCCGGGGACGATCACCGCCGGCAGGTCGCGGATCCCGGCCAGGGCCATCATCATCGCGGGGTGTCCCTTGTCGCAGGTCGCCACGCCCAGCACACCGCTGCGGGTCGGCAGCGAGCGGACCAGTCGCCGGAGCACCACGGCGGCGTCGTTGCGGTACGGCAGGCTGTCGAACATCCCACGCGTGCCCTGAGTGCGCCCATCACACGGGTCGGTGCATGCGCCGGCAAACGGCACCGCACCTATCGCGCGGAACTCACGCGCCGCCGCCTCGACCAAGAGCCCAACTTCCCAGTGTCCAGTGTGGTAGCCCAACGCAATTGGCGCCCCGTCGGGCGCCCGTAGCCCACCGGCCGTGCTAAGGATCAGGTACTCGGGCTTGCCCAGATCTTTGGGGTCGTACCCCATCGCCGCGTCCTGCGTCCACCCGAATAGATCGCCGCTGGGCCGGTTCCGCAGCATGTCGTCCGTCAACGGCAAAGCGCCCGCCGGTCCCTCGGCCGTAGTTTGCACGTCGAGCAGCGAGGGGTCGGTGGCGAACCAGTTGGGCATGGGGATTCAATGGCAGAGGAGATAGACAGTAATCAGAAAGCAAGGCCTCTAGTATGCGCGGTTCAGGGTTGCCCGTGCAGTCTCACCGAGCGTCAAGTACGCGGAACGACTACAGCCCCTTATCGGCGATGCGTCGTCTGGTGGACTGTTTCGCCTATGTTCGGGCATGAACCTTCACTCCGTCATCGGCGCCACCGCGGCCATCAGCAGTGTCATAGCCATGCTGACGACGCCGAGGATAGCCAGCAGTGGCGTCCAGGTCTTCAGGGCCTGCAACTCGGTCAGGCCGCCCATCTTGGCGAATATCCAAAAGCCGCTGTCGTTCATCCACGATCCGACCAGTGAGCCCGAGCCGATGGCAGTCGCCAGGTAGACGGGGTGGTAGTGGAGCGTCGCGCCCTTGAGCATCGCTGCGACCATGCCCGCGGCGGTGATCATAGCCACGGTGCTCGAGCCCTGGGCGAACTTCATCAGCGACGCCACGCCGAACGCTAGCAGCAAGAGGCCCGCGCCGCTGAACGCAGCGCCGCCGAAGCAGTCCTGGATCGCGTCGCCAATCTGGGCCTCGCGGAGCATCCTGCCGAAGGCGCCGCCGGCGGCGGTGATCAGCACGATCACCCCGCCGGACATCAGCGCGTGCTCGACCGACGTGGCGAGGTGCGTAAGCGAGTGCCGCCGGTAGAGCCGCTGCGTCACCAACGCGGCGATCGCCGCAAGCAGCAGCGCGAGGTCCGGGTTGCCGAGCACGCTCATCGCCGACTGCACGGCGGTCTTGGCGACCTGCTCTCCCTCGACGGCGGGCGCCGGTGGGTTGATGATCGCGTTGGTGGTGATCAGGGTCACCGGCAGCAGGATCGGCGCGAGCGACCAGGCGATGCTCGGCAGTTGGTCGTCGGCGAGCACGGGGAAGACCTCGGCGTCGTCGTGGTCGATGTCGTCGGGCGGGTCGACGTTCATCGTCCGGTCACACATCCCGGCGAACGCCAGGGCGGCGAAAAGCGACGGCGCTGATACCGCCAGGCCGACCATCATCATCGTCGCCAGGTTTACGTCGAACGCGTTGGCCACGAACAGCGGCCCCGGCGTCGGCGGCACCAGCGCGTGGGCCGAGGCGCAAGCCGCCGCCGCGACCAGGTACTTCACGTAGTGCCCGCCGGTCCGCCGGCTCATCGACCGCACCAGTGGGATGAGCAGGTAGAAGACCGTGTCGAAGAACACCGGTATGGCCACCACGTAGCCGCTGGCGGCGATCGCCGTGGCGCCTCGATTCTCCCCGAGCACGTGAAGGAACACCCGCACCACACGGTCGGCGGCGCCGCTCTCGGCCATTGCCTTGCCGATGATCGCCGCCATCGCGATGACGACGCCCAGGCCCATCGCCCCGTCGCCGAACGCGGCCGCGACGCGCGGGACCTTGTCCCCCCATTCGCCCGGCGCCATTAGGCTCACCACCAGCGCCGCGGAGATCAGCGCTAGGAACGCGTGGACCCGGAGCACGACGATGCCGCCGATGACAAACGCCAAACCGATGGCCAAGACTAGAAACGGGTACCATTGGTCCATCGCGTCGCCCTGAGTTGGAGAAGAGGTTCGCTGGAGTCTACTCTCTCCGTTACGCGCGATACAACTCACGGATGAATGACTCCGCGCCCGATGGTTTGCCTGCGGGCTCCATTCAGGTCACAATGCGTTGCAGTTCTCATCGGCACTAGGTCATCACTGTCCCCGGAGGCGCCACACACAATGCTGCTATACCGAACCTCCTCCGGCCCCGTGCTGCGGTCGGACGACTCGCTGTTCTCGCTGAGTGAAGACTGGCAGACGCTCGTCAACGACCCAAGACTGGCCGACACGCTGAAGCGACTAAGAGACTCGGCGTCGGTCGCCGCCGAGGAAGCCGTCGCCGAACCCCTCGCGCCGCTGTGCGACTCGCAGGAGCTGTGGGCGTCGGGTGTCACGTACTTCCGCAGCCGCACGGCTCGGATGGAGGAGTCCAAGGAAGCCGGCGGAGGCGACTTCTACGATCGTGTTTACCACGCCGAGCGGCCGGAAATTTTCTTCAAGGCGACCCCCCACCGCGTTGTCGGGCACGGCCAGGCGATGACGCTCCGACAGGACTCCCAGTGGATCGTCCCCGAGCCGGAGCTGGTGCTCGTGTGCGCGAGCGACGCGACGATTGTCGGCTACACGGTTGGCAACGACCTCTCCTGCCGCGACCTCGAGGGCGAGAACCCGCTCTACCTCCCGCAAGCGAAGACGTTTGACCGCTGCGCGTCGCTCGGGCCGGCGATCCTAATTCCCGAGAACGGACCGATCGACCCCGAGTCTCGCGTGCTGCTTACGATCCACCGCGGCGGCGAAGCCGTTTTTGAGGGCGAGACGACGCTCTCGCAGATGAAGCGCGGGCACGCGGAGCTTGTCGATTTCCTCTTCCGCCACAACGCCCACCCGCACGGCGTGCTGCTGATGACCGGCACCGGCACTGTCCCGCCGGAAGGCTTCAGCCTGACCAGTGGCGACGTCGTCGATATAACCATCGACGGCATCGGCACCATCAGCAACCCGATGGAGTAGAAATACGACAGCAGGAAGATACACGGTAAGCGGCCGAGTCTCTCAGTGACTATTCGGTGCCCCGGAAGGGAATCGCAGTCACACGGCAACGAATCGAACTATGTCCGCAGTCACGGGCCAACACTTCATCGCCGGTAGGCGCCCCTTTCTCAGAGCTTGGAGCCGATCTCTAACCGACGCAGGAGCTGTTGATTCCTCTGGGAAAACAATTGGTTTTCTGCAAGTTTAGTCGATTTAAAGCATCTGAAACTGTATCGGGGCATGCCAGTCACTGGGGTGACAGCGACATTGAATCGGTATGAGCGGTACGGTCTTCCAACGCCAGCGACTGTGACGCACGGGAATCGTATGGCGTACCTGCCTGAGGCCGCACTCACTGCAAGGCTACTCTCGCACAGTGTCACCTGCTCCATGAGCTACGAATTGCTAGACTCCGCTGTGACGGAGTCACCTTGCCGCTGCTTTGTGCCCCGTGCAGAACAATTGTGTTCTACTCGGTGGGTACGGTGATCGTCAGGCAGAGGGCTTCTTCTCCAGCAGGGACTTGAATTGTCTTCTCAACGGTCTTAGCCGTCTCTCGTCGAATACGCACAGTGTACTCGCCGTGGAAGCCGCGGAAGCTGAGTTCGCCGTTGGCGTCGGTCTGCCCGGATATTTTGGTGGACCACTCCGCCATCAATGATTCATAGCGTTCACCGGTCGCGTTGAGGCTCCAGTCGTCTTGGGCGATGCCCGCGTTGGGACCCCGCCAGGAGTTTCCACTCCAGGTGACCCACATGATGATTCCTTCGACCGCCGGGTGGCCATAAGCGGTGCGGTAGACAGCTTCGAGTGCGTCGGCATTCAAGGCTTCCGTGTCGAAGGCCGAGTCGAACTCGGTAATCCAGATCGGAAGGCCGAGTTCTGCCACACGATCGAGATTGTCTCGGATAGCCTCCGGGTGCTCCACGGCCTCGGCGGACCAGATGTGCCCTTGAATTCCTACGCCATGGATTGGGGCGCCCTCGGCGATTAGATTTCGGACCTGCTCGACATACTCGTCGACCTGTGTTGTCTCGAAATCCTTGTCTACCGACAGGATGTTGAACTCGTTGACAAAGAGCTTGGCGTCCGGATCGGTCTCGTGAGCGTGCTTGAACATCCAGGCGTGAATGTCTTGTCCAAGCTTGTCTCTGAAGAAGGACCCGTGAAGCATCTCGTTATTCACATCCCAGTGCCTGACGTGTCCGCGGTAGTGGCCGACGATGCTCTCGCAGCGTCGCTCAACGGACTCACGAACCGCATCGGCGTCGAGCGTTCGCAGCCACTGTGGCTGCCACTTGCCCGGTTCCCAGAAGATGCAGTGCCCCCTCAATGGGATGCCGTTCGACTGGCACCACTGCACCATTGCATCTGCCGTTGCGTAGTGCTCGCGGCCGCGACGCGCTTCGGTGCTGTACCACTTCATCTCGTTCTCGAAAACAGCCCAATTGAAATGCGTTAGGAAGAATTTCTTATACTGCTCGTCGTGCAGGACTGCCGGACTAAGGGCGGCGCCGAATGGAAACGACTTCTTGGTCTGCACGATCTCAACTTGGACGGCGGGAAGAGCCTGTTCCTGCCCGTCGACAACGCGGATGCATACTTCCCGTTTCCGAACTTCTCCAATCACCGTGTCCGCAGCGTCTCGCCACGCGGGTTGCTGAGAGGAGGATTGCGTGGTGGCGAAAGCCCATGCCGCTGCGTAGAGGCAGCAGCGAACAGAACGCCTTAATGTGATGTCCTGCAGCATTGCGCGTTACCAAGTCGTTCGAGCATCGCATCCGCCTAGTGTGATGCTTGGGGGTGTTTCTTGATCGCTCGCATAGATCTTAATGTCTTGCCGATGAAAGTGCGAACGTTACTTTCTGGGCGGAGGCGCCGCGGCCGCTTCGAACTTCCGGTCTTACGCGGGTTGTGCGTGGTCGAAATATTTGACTTCCCAACCGCAACCGGTTTTAATACGTGCACGTTCGACATGCCAGGGCTCGAGAATGACCGGACATCACATCGCGCTGAGTTTGCGATCGGCGTACTTAACCATGCACCGGCAGACTCAAAAACTACTCTCCGAGTTTGGTTTCACGCCGTTCCAGTTTGTGTTGCTCTCCACGCTAGTGGACGGTGACGAGATAACGCAGCGGGAACTGGCCGTGCGGGCTTTCTCCGACGCGAACACCGTCAGGGCGTCGCTGCTTATCCTCGAACGCGACGGTGTCATTGAGCGAAGGGCAGGCGTCGGGGATCGAAGGACGCTAACGGTAGGGGTTACGGCCAAGGGGAGGCGAGTTCATTCGAAGCTGTCGGCCGCGGTGAAGCCTCTGCAGGAAATGATCCTATCTTCAATCCGCCCAGACCGAGCGGAGTTGTTGGTGGCCGAGTTAGATTCCCTGGTCGAGTGTCTGGGGCGGTAGTAGCGGAAGTGAATCGGCACAAACGGTTCCGGTCAATGCTGCTCTTGGCGGGCAGTTGAGGTTCTCGTCAACGGGCAACCGGTGACGCGTACTTTGCCGGATTTGATCATCATGGTCGAAGTGAGGTTGGCGACCTGAAGCTTGGGATCGAGTTGACGCGAAGCGTCACTACACTCTTTTTCTCTATTCTAATCGTCTTATCGGAGTGCTTGGGCTATGAGATTGCCAGACTCGGCTATCAGGGGATCGGCGTACTGTCTCTTGTTCGCCATCGCCGCTTTCTACCCGTCGGTCGATCTGGCACAGCCGGTTCCAGTGGGAGAAGGCGGGAACGCTAGTCCCGCCGAGACCGCGGGTTTCGAGTTGCCGCTTAGGTGGAAGGCAAGCGGCTCGTTGATCGAGCCGGTCTCGGACGACACGCACCAGATCGTGTCGGTCAAGGACCCGACGGTCGTTCGGTACGACGGCCGGTGGCACGTGTACGCCACGGCGTATTCGACATCGGCCAAGACGTGGAGCATGGTGTACCTGGACTTCACGGACTGGTCCGAGGCGGCGTCGGCGCCGCTGACGCACATCGACGTGAACCCCGGCCTGCGCGGCTACCACTGTGCCCCGCACCTGTTCTACTTCGCTCCGCAGCAGAAGTGGTACCTCGTGTTCCAGTCGCAGCAACCGCAGTACTGCACAACCGACGATCCTTCCAAGCCGGAGAGCTGGACCGCTCCGCAGAACTTCTTCGCGAAGCTGCCCGACAGCACCCCAAGGCTTCCGATCGACTACCACGTTATCTGCGACGACACGCACGCCTACCTGTTTTTCACCGGCGACAACGGCCGCTTTTACCGCTGCCGCACCAAGCTCGCGGACTTCCCGAACGGGATGAGCGCCCCGGAGGTCGCCATCGACGACAGCCGGGACCACCTGTTCGAAGGGAGCATGACCTACAAGATCAAGGGCGTGGACCGGTATCTGACGATCATCGAGGCGCTCAGCCCCGCCAGGTACTACAGCGCGTGGACAGCAACGGACCTGAACGGCGAGTGGACCCCGCTCGAGGGCGCCGATTCGTGGGAGTCGCCATTCGCGGGCATCAACAATGTCGCGTTCGAAGACGGGGTCGAGCCCTGGACCCGCGACATCAGCCACGGCGAGCTTCTGCGTGACAACTACGACCAGACGCCGACGGTCGACCCACAGAACCTGCGTTTCCTGTTCCAGGGCCGCGACCCCGACAGCGGCGGGCCCTACCAGCTGCTGCCTTATCGCCTGGGGCTGCTGACGCAGGTATCGCGTGGGGGCGAGGCGGACCGCAGTGCCGAGAACAACCCTGAGCCCCAGGGCCCCGCCAGGCGCCGAGGCCGCGGAGGGTTCGGCGGCCCGATCGAGCTGCGGGCAGACGACAAGCCGGCTTTCGACGACCCGCCGCGCGACTTCATGGTCGCGCGCGACGACGCGCCACACGGCAAGCTTGAGATGATCGAGTACGACTCAAAGTCGGTGGGTGCGACGCGGAAGATGAATGTCTACACGCCCCCCGGCTACTCGTCGGACCGGCGTTACCCGGTCCTGTACTTGCTGCACGGCATCGGCGGCGACGAGACCGAGTGGGAGCGTTTCGCTCACCCGAACGTGATCCTCGACAACCTGATCGCGGAGGGGAAAGCCGCGCCGATGATCGTGGTGATGCCCAACGGCCGAGCCCAGAAGAACGACCGCGCAGAGGGCAACGTTATGGCCTCGGCGCCCGCGTTCGCGAAGTTCGAGGCCGATCTGCAGGGTGACGTCATACCCACCATCGAATCTCGCTACTCCGTGCTCGCCGACCGGGAGCACCGGGCGCTGGCCGGTCTGTCGATGGGGGGCGGCCAGTCGCTCAATTTTGGGCTGGGCAACCTCGATACGTTCGCTTGGGTCGGCGGCTTCTCATCTGCGCCCAACACCAAGCCGCCAGCCGAGCTGGTCCCGGACCCGGCCGCCGCCCGCGAGAAGCTCAAGCTCCTCTGGCTGAGCTGCGGCGATCAGGACGGCCTGATCCGGGTTAGCCAGGCGGTGCATCGGCATTTGGAAGAGCAGGGCGTGCCTCACATCTGGCACGTCGACACGCACGGCCACGACCCGCAGCACTGGAGCAAGAGCCTGTACTGGTTCGCACAGCAGGTTTTTCAGCCAACCGAGCAATAGGGGGCGGCGCGATGGCGGGTAAGTGGGGGTTGTACACGGCCCGGCCGCAGCCGGGCAGACTCGTTGCCGCCGCCGTGCTGGTGATTCTGGCGTCGCACTGCCCGGCGGCGGAGCGAGCAGCCGACCAGCCGACGCTCAAGGACACGTTCGCCGACTGCTTCGAGGTGGGCGCCGCCGTGAACCGGCGGATCGTGGGCGGGCCCGTGGGGCGATTCGGCTTTGGCCGCAGGGGTGTCGACGCGGTCCGACGCGACCGCGAACTGGTGTTGCGGCATTTCAACAGCGTCTCGCCCGAGAACGATCTCAAGTGGGCGTTGGTGCACCCGCGGCCTGGCGCCGACGGCTACGCCTGGGCGCCCGCCGACGCGTTCGTGGAGTTCGGCGAGCGTCACGGCATGTCGATCATTGGGCACACGCTCGTCTGGCACAGCCAAACGCCCGACTGGGTCTTCCGAGCGGACGCGCCGAGATCGAACGAGAGTCGGCAGGGCGGGGGGACCCGCGCGACGCGGGAGCAACTGCTGGAGCGTATGCGGGAGCACATCCACACCGTAGTGGGCCGCTACAAGGGAAGGATCAAGGTCTGGGACGTCGTCAACGAGGCGATCTCCGATCACGGCGACTACGTGCTGCGAGACTCGCCCTGGCGGCAGATCATCGGCCCCGACTTTGTCGCCAAGGCGTTCGAGTACGCCCACGAAGCGGACCCAGACGCCGTGCTCCGCTACAACGACTACGGCCTGGAAGGCGCGGCAAAACGCGGCAAACTTATTTCACTGATTCGAACGCTGCAGGCCGACGGCGCGCCGGTGATGGCGATCGGCACGCAGGCCCACCTGAACGTCACCTCTGCTAGTTTTAAAAGCATGGATCAGTCGCTCTCTGAGATAGAGGCGCTTGGGCTGCCGATCCATGTAACAGAGCTGGACATCAACGGCGCTCGGCAGGGACAGCGGACCACCGGCGCCGATGTCAGCAGCAACTCCGCAGCAACTGCAGGCGGTCTCGTCGCCGAGGCCGACCGGCGCCTTGCCGAGGCCTACGAGGGCGTGTTCCAAGCTCTTATCGAACACCGGGAATCGCTCGAGGTAGTCACTTTCTGGGGCGCGAATGACGCCAACTCATGGCGTTCGCGAGGTCGGCCGCTGCTCTTCGACGCGGACAGCAACCCCAAGCCCGCTTTCCAGAAGGTGATCCTAACCGCTCCGCAGGCTGATTCTGAGTCCGGAGCAAATGAGAAAGGAAGCAGTCATGAAGATTAGTCGAAGGGCATGCATCGTATTGCTGCTGGTCGCCGCCACCACATCAGGTTCCTGCGTCTCTGCCCAGACCGACCTACCGGTCGACGACTGGGAGCCCGCCTCGACGAATCAGCCCGGAAAGGAGTTTCCGAAGGTCAATTCCGAGGGCCGGGTGATGTTCCGTATTAGGGCGCCACAAGCCCAGAGCGTGACTTGCAGCTTCCGCGACTCCGAGGAATTCAAGCAGGATGAAGAGGGCTTCTGGACTGGGTACACCCGCCCACTCGACGAAGGGTTTCACTATTACACGATCAATATCGACGGGGCCGAGGTCCCTGATCCCGGCAGCAAGTATTTCTTCGGTGCGATGCGCTGGGGGAGCGGCGTCGAGGTCCCCGCCCACGATCGAGACTTCTACGCCGTGAAGCAAACGCCGCATGGGCAGCTCCGTGAAGTGCTCTTCTACTCGGAGAGCACTGAGACGACTCGGCGGGCTTTCGTTTACACGCCCCCCGGCTACGAGCAGGACACAGATAAACGCTACCCAGTGCTCTACCTGCAGCACGGCTGGGGAGAGAATGAGTACGGCTGGGGTGAACAGGGACACGCCAATTTGATCATGGATAACCTTATCGCCGAAGGAGAAGCGCGCCCATTCATCATTGTCATGACCTACGGGATGACTAACGAAGTCCGTTTCGGCGGTCTTAGAAGCTTCAGCATTGAGCCATTTGAGACGGTTCTTGTTGGGGAGCTGGTCCCCTTCATTGACGCTAACTTTCGAACGCTGGCGGACCAGCCGAATCGGGCGATGGCCGGGTTGTCGATGGGCGGTATGGAGACTCGACTGATCACCCTCCGCAACCTGGATACTTTCTCGCATATCGGTCTGTTCAGTGGCGGGTCGATTTCGATGGATGACGTAGAGAACACGGAGGGTTTCAAAGAGAAAGTCCGGCTCGTGTTCGTGAGCTACGGCAGCCGGGAGATTGATGGAGGCCGCACCCGGCGCGGAGGCGACCCCAGGGCAGATTCTGAGGCCCTCGAGCAAGCAGGCTTGAACAGCGTCTTCTGCGTTTCGCCTGACACCGCTCACGAGTGGCAGTCATGGCGTCGAAGCCTCCGAGAGCTTGCACCGCTACTATTCGTCGACCGAACCACCCCGACCAATTAGCAAGCAGGCGGCAAGAGCAAAGATCAGAGACACGCGGCAGTCTTGATCAGCGTCATCGCGCGAAACAATTCGTCCATACTCAGGCCTCGCCAAACGCGGGCCTGGCGTCACGTCCCTGCTATACAACCGTTGAGTATTACGAGATGAGAACCGACAAAGGACTACGCCCTAAACCGAATCGCCGGACTTTCCTCGGCGCCACTGGCGCGCTCGCAGCCGCTCCCTACTTTGCCTGGACGCAACCCGCGTTCGCAAATCGTGCAAGCACCGACCGACCCCGTATTGGCTGCATCGGAGTCGGCAGCATGGGCACCGGAGATGCGCAAGATCACGCCAGGTTCGGCGATGTGGTGGCTGTATGTGATGTGGATTCTCACCACTGTCTGCGGGCCAAGCACCACGACGGAATAGGAAGGGGAAGGGCAGACGCGTACGAAGACTACCGACGCGTCTTGGACCGCGACGACGTGGACGTTGTGAGCATTGTCACGCCAGATCATTGGCACGTGAAGATTGCGGTCGAAGCCCTGCTGGCGGGCAAGCACGTTTTCTGCCAGAAGCCGCTGACGCTGACGCTCGAGGAGAACCGGCTGATACGGGCCGCCTTCCAGGCGCACCCCGACCTGGTGTTTTTCATCGGCACGCAGCAGCGAAGCGACCGCGATCGATTTCTGCGGGCTATCAACATGGTGCAGCAGGGGTTGCTGGGACGCGTCACGAAGATCACCGCGGGCGTTGACGGTAGCCCGACCGGCGGTCCGTTCACTCCAGAGATTCCTCCGGAGCAGCTCGACTGGTACATGTGGTTGGGGCAGGCGCCGCTGGTTGACTACATGAGCCGCCGATGCCACTACGAGTTCCGCTGGTGGTACGAGTACTCGGGCGGCAAGTTCACCGACTGGGGGGCGCACCATGTCGACATCGCACTCTGGGCGATGGGGTTGGATAAGCAGGGGACTGGGCCGGTCGAGGTGGACGGAACTGACGCCAAGCACCCGGTCGCCATGGTCGATGGCTATCCGACGGTGGACGACTGCTACAACACGTCACACGATTTCAACGTTATCAGCAGGTTCGAGGACGGTCTGGAGCTGCACCTGACGAGTCGTGGGAGGAACGGGATACTGTTTGAAGGAGAGAAGGGCCGCCTCTTCGTCAACCGCGGGAGGATCTCGGGGGAGCCTATTGAGCAGAACTGGGATGACGGCAAATTCGGCGACGAAGAGCTGCAGAAGCTTTACCGCGGCAAGCCGTTCGAAGGGCACAAAGAGAATTTCTACCGCTGCATTCGCGAAGGAGGCACGCCGGTATCGGACGTTTACTCTCATGTGCAGACGATGAATGTCTGCCATCTTTCCTCCATTGCCGCGCGACTCGGCCGCAAGATAGCTTGGGACCCAGTGAGCGAGCAGGTGACAGGCGACCACCAGGCCGCGGCGATGATGGCGCGCAAGCCGAGGCCGGGGTTTGAGATTCCTGTGGTCTAACGTTTGTGGAGTGGCAGACAGGCGGCCGTTGATGGTTGGACGTTTGCTCCCGGTGATCGCGAGTTCTTCGGGGACGGTACTTGCAAGAGAATGGGTGCCCGAATAGAGTCTCAGTAGAGCGCGACGGCCTCATCAAAGCTTCTGGCGTACCGTAATGTAGTCGACGACGAGCTTGTACTCACCGTCGGCCTTGCCGGCTTCCTTGGGTAGCAGGGCGAGGTCGACCAGGATGAACATCGGCCGGAGCATGTCGGGAGTCGCGGGCGCCCTCATCAGTTCTTTGCCGTCGAACGTGAAGATGATGTGCTCTGGCGTGATGAGGCCACCGTAGGTGTGGTACTCGTTGTCGAACAGGTCGACCGGCGCGTCCGGCCAGTTTCTGTGGAGGCCCGTGTAGTTGCCCACGTGGAAGGTCTTGTTGAGACGATCGCCGTACTGGCGGGAGACCTTCCAGCTGTGGTAGGCCTGGTGGGTGGCCTTTTGGGTCGGAGTTGTAGCCCTCGTAAATGTCGATCTCGGTCCTTGGGATCGTCTGTGTGAAGTACTCGTCGACGGCTTTTATCCAGAACGCGGGCCAGGACGCGACGGGGGCCGGCCTGCTTTCTTCCGCCGGTCGCTGTAGTCCCACTTCTGCGCAACCAGCTTCCGATGCCAACGCAGAATGGTATCCGGAGTGAAGAGGGGCATGATCGACTCCAGGCCCTTGCGGCCCAGATCCTTCCCTTTGACCGCCAGCCTTCTCCTTTGATCGTCGGTAAGCAGGATCCGCTTCTTTCCAATCTGCTCGCGCAGGACGCGGTTCTCCGTGCAGAGGTACTCGATCGTTACGTTCTGCTGGCGGTTCACCCAACCGACCGCCCAGACGAAGGCGAGATGCCAGGGTTGCAGGGGCGTGGTCATCGGGCCTCCCGGCGAGCTTTGCTAAAGGCAGCCAGTTTACCCGATTCCGGACCCGGGATCTCGGCCGAGATTGATGGACTATCCCGCCAAAAGAGTCTACAAATCAAGGCGATTCGCGTCGGCTGAGTTTTTGGACCATACGGGCCTACTTCACCTCGACATAGCCCTTCTTCGTCTTCTCGCGAATAAGTCGCTCGCAGTCTCTGCGAGCAGCAGCTTCGTCGTTGAACGACTTTGTACGAGTCTGGCCGGTCGTCCCGATTCGTCCGAACGTGACCGAATGCTGCTCGCCCGCGAGAGAGATCTCCCAGAACTTACTCGACTTGCCATCTCGCAGTTCGAATCGGCGCGAGCCTTGGCTGCTTGAGCCAGTCACGTCCGAATCGCCACCTTGCTGATTCGTATCGCCCCCTGCGGATGCGTCGGCGTCTCCCTCGATCGCAGTAGAGACATTGGCTACATCGAGGTCATCCAGCTCAAGGTCGATGTCTTCGTCGTCGTCAATCTCACCCCCTTCAAGGATGGCGACAAGTCGATCCATTACATCCTGACTGTCGGCGTACCAGTCCTTGGCCAGGACATGCACAATCCGCCAACCAAACGCTCGGAGCAGCCGGGGGCGCATCATGTCGCGTTCGAGCAGATCCGACTGCTCGTAGTAACCGCAGCCGTCGATGAGGATGCCAAGTCGATAGACGGAATCTCCCTCGCGATGAACGGCCAAATCACACCGGAAATGGGACTGACCCACTGCGTGATCCACCTGATAGCCGGCGGCCGCGAGTCGCTCGGCAAGCTGCTCGGCGAGCAGCTCCCTTGCGGGCGTCGCCTGGTCCTGTTCGTCATGCGTCCAACGGGAGAGACTTCTCGTAACCCTTGCGGCCGCCTCCGCATCCCCGGCCGACACCGCCTCGGCGTAGCGCAGGTAGCTCTTCAGGCAGTTGGCGCCGTCGTTGTAGTCGTTAGTGATCTCAGTCGACTCGATCGAGCTGACGACTGCCATGTACTGCTTGGCGCGGGAGAAGGCGACGTTTAGCCGTTTCTCGCCGCCGCTCTTGTTTATGGGCCCGAAGTTCATCCGCATCTTGCCCGTCGGGGGACGACCGTAGCAAACGCTGAGGATAATGATGTCCCGCTCGTCCCCCTGGATGTTCTCCAGGTTCTTCACCAGCAGTCCGACGAACTGCCCATCGTCTTCCCGCTCGTAGGCCTGCTCCAAGGCTTCGCCAAAAGGCTTGTCGTCGGCCGCCAGGCGCGTGAGCGCTTGCTCGATCTCGTCCTGCTGCGCCTCGGAGAACGCCACGATCCCGATCGTGTGCTGCGGCGAGTCGGTCAACACTTGCCGCACCATCTCGGCGATGTATTCTGCCTCGGCGCGATTGCGACGCTTGTCATAGACGCCGTGCCGCAGGAGGTGGAAGCTGATCGGGCGGGCTAACGCCTCCTGAGCGCCAACCGCGCCGTGCTCCGGAGATTCGGCGACGATCGGCTCCCGCTGGACATTGGCGAGCGACTCCTCCGGGACCGTCAGCAGCCGGCCGTCGTAAAATGCCCAGTTCGAGAAACTGATCAGCGATTCGCTCCGGCTGCGGTAGTGCCAACCAAGCATCGTTGACGGCAGGTTCTTCGCAGCGTGGCTGAGGAAGCTGCCCGAATCGAGGTCGTACTGCACGAGTTCGCCATCCGACTCGACGAGCAATTCCTCCTCTTCCTCGGCCGACTGCTTCGCGGAAAAGAAGTCCGTCGGCGGCAGCTGCATCTCGTCGCCAACGATGATCGACTGTGCGGCGCGAAACAGCGCAGGCACCGCCTCTTCGAGCGTGATCTGGCTCGCCTCGTCGAAGATGACCACGTCGAACCGGTCCGGCGAGAGCGGCAGCGTGTCTGACACGCTCAGGGGGCTCATCAGCCAGACCGGCTTGAGGTCGTTGACCACGTCGCCCGACTCGTCGCTGACCAAGTCGCGGATCGCCTTGTAACGCATCTGCTTGCCGAACTCATGCTCCAGTTCCCGGCGGCCCCGGTTGTAGCGCCGCTTGAACTCCTTCTCTTCCGCCGACAGCTTCGCCGCCGGCTGCTCAGTGACGTGCAGGCTCTTGAGGAACTGGCGCCGCACGCGATCTCGGATCTCGGCCGCGTTGAGCCCGAGCCATTGGTCGTAACTCCCCTCCAGGCGCGAGGCCAGCGCGTGGAGGGTCCGGGCGGTGAACCGCTCGAACTGATTGTCCTGCCGATACAACTCGGCGAGGCCGCGGTCCGCTACGGCCGCTTCAATTTCTCGCGGGGTATGCGGCAGCGTCCGCAGAGCGGCGGCGACCGCCCGAGGAGTCGCCCGCAGTTCGCGGATGCACTCCAGAAAGTCGGGAACCGATTCGAGGTTGTTGCTTACGTGCTCAAGGGAACCCTTCAACTCAGCAAGCGGCAGCTGAGCGGCCGAGTCGGAGATCCTCGCCAGCTGCTCGTGAGCGGATTCTACGGCGGTCTTCGCTTGGAGCAGCCGCGCGACAATCTCGCCCGCCCGCGGCGACTTCACGAGCGCTGCGTGAACCGCGGAGAGCCATCGGGGAAGTTTGGGAGCGTGCGTCGAGACCTCGCCAATCGTTTCGATCAGCCCCGGCGCCGCTTCCACGTCCACCCCCAAGCGGTCGGCCGTCTCCTGCAACAAACGACGCCGAGCTGCGACCGCTTCATGCTCGCTGGCGAGTTGCTCAAGGACTCGCGACCAAGGCGGCCGAATCTTGTGGGCCCCGAAGCGGTAACCCCGCTTCAGGACGCTACGCAACCGCCACCACGCGGGCGAGAGCCAAGCGAAGCGCGCTCGCTCGAATTGCCGGGCCTGCTCTAGGGCGAGCCCCGTCTCCTCGGCGGTCAGTTTCTCCGCCCAGTTGACGTTCGCCTGCTCGGCCTCTGTAACCGCCTGCTTGGACTTTTGCAGGGCCTTGAGCTGCTCGCGCAGCCACCTGGCCTGCTCGTGCTGGGGATCCAAGAGGTGCACCAGACCCGCCTCGGCCACTTCCTTGAGTCGAGACGCGAATTGCGTAAGCTGCACCGCCCGCTCCAACGGTTCCCACCCGCTGCGAGGCACTCCGCAACGGCCGAGCGATTGTTCCGCTTGGTCCAACTGCGGGATTACTTCACGCACGCAGTGGGAAATCGTCTCCAGCGGGTGCTCCTCGGAGGCAAGCCGCGGTGACAGGATGCGCATGGGATGCTCGGCGAGCACCTTTCCGCCCCCCGCGTCGGCCAGGGCGCGTTCGAAACGCCCCACTGCGGACCGGCTGGCAAGCCACTCGGCGTGCGTCGGGAGCTGTTCGCGGGTGAGCGCGTCCAACTCAGGCAGATCGCTTCGCAGCTCGATGCAGCGGTCCAGCAGGTCGCGGGCGGTCGTCCCAAGCTCCGGGCGATCTGACTGCATCGCAGCGCTGAATCGTTCCAGCGGCGTAATTGTCCGGCTCAATTGCTGGATCATCTCGCCCCGGCCAGCCGCCTGGGACTTTGTTTTCGGCGATTCAAGCAGCTTCTCGTAAGACTGCTTGAGGTCCATCACGAACTCTTTCTTGTCGGTCTGCGAGTCGTGAATCAGGCAGCAGAGGTCGGCCAGGCCGCACTGCCGTAATCGCGCATAGACCACATCGATCGCGGCCCGCTTCTCGCACACGAACAGGACGCGTTTGCCCCGCGCGACGTAGTCGGCGATCAGGTTGGTGATCGTCTGCGATTTCCCCGTGCCCGGCGGGCCCTGGATAATGAAGCTCTTGCCCAGCTCGGCCTCGGCGATCGCGCGGGCCTGCGTCGGATCGCAGGGCACCACGTCGAAGCGGTCCGCCAACGCGCGGGCGTCGAGCGGCTGGTTGTCGATCGGGCGCGGCGCCAGGGAGAACGTCGCCTCGAACGCGGGGTTCGTCAGCCCGTCACCCAACAACGCCTCATAGTCCCGCACCAGGGACATGCGGCGGTACTTGAAGTTCGCGAGCGTTACGCTGCACAGGTCGAACGTCCAGTCATAGGGGTTCGCTTCGCCGCCCGACTGCAACGCATAGAACTGTCGCTCCTTCTCGGCAACGGGCGGGTCCGGCTCGGCGGTCGCAAACGTCCTGGGCCGGGGCTTCTCTTCGATGATCTCGCGGAGGTGGGTCTGCGCGGGCCGCACCTTGGCCCCGAACAACTTGATCCCCAGCGGGTGGTAGTTGGCCGGGTCGTAGCTGTAGTCGAGATCGAGGTACTTGCGGACCCCGCGGCCGGCCAGCCGCGCACGGCGGCGGTACTGGTCCAGCTTGCGCCGGGCCTTCTCGTGGATCAGCGCAATCCGCGGACGATCGATCTTGGTGAGATTCACCGCCGACTCGGACGCCGCAATCTTGCGGGACAAAAGTTCAAACAAGTTGTCGAGCGACGACGTGGCTAAGTCGATCGACTCGGGCAATGCAATATCGTAGAGCTGCTTGAACTGGTGGCGGATCACCGGGTTGATTTCGGCCTCGGTCGAGACGACGTCCAGGTAGTAGGTGTCGCGGATCCCCTTCTTCTTGCGTAGCTGGACCGGCAACAGCACCAGGGGCGAGTCGTACTGCTCGACCGGCTTCTCCTTGAGGTTGGCCCAGTGCAAGAAGCAGATCACCAGCCGCAGCTGGGCGAAGCCGAACTCGGATTGGTCGCGCCGGGCTTCAGCGATCAACCGCTCCAGCTGGCTTGGCAGGTAGAGGACCTCCGAGAAATTCAGGTACTTGTTCAGTGAGATCGGTTTGCCGCCCGTCACTTCGCGCTGCAACGAATCGTTCCAGACCAGAATCTGATCGGGGCGGATGTTCTGGATATCGAAAGACAACGGCACCGACGCGTGCGTGAGATTCACGCTTTGCATCGTCGGGCGAAAGTGCAGCAGCTTGTTGCGGCGAGAAATCTCGAAGAGCCGCTCGCGGAGCTTGGCGAGGATGACGGTTTGCCGGTCCCGCTTCGACCCCTTGGCGAATTCCGAGGAGTGCGCGAGATCGAACTCGAAGTCGACTTCCTGGTCGCGGTAGCTCTCTAGCGTCTTGACCAGCGACGCGAGGTCCTGCGCGCGGTCCCGCCGATCGAGCTGGGTCATCCGCACGATCACGCGCGCAATGACCGGGTGGAGGCCGGGGTTGAGCGCGAAGAGATTCTTGCGGTGGGCGACAAACTCTTCGAGTTGCTCTTTGTCAAAGAAATCGAGTCCGCACGCCAGGCTTGCCAGGATCATGCCCAGGGCGAAGACGTCCGTCAGCGGGTCCTGGACCCCCAGGCGGTGCTCCCAGCACCGGTAGCCCGGCAGATAGACCGGCCGCGTCGGCGTCTCGTCGGCGTCGCCAATCGCCAGGTCGACGACCTTTTCGGCGCCGTCGTCTAGTTCGGTTGTGATCCGCGTCTCCGAGACGATCTCGACGGCCGCTCGGCCCGCCCGCTCGATCCGCTGCAGATCACTGCTGGCGCGGCGGACTTCCAGGCGTTTGGCCTCTTCAAACCAAATCCGTACGCCCTCGACACGGAGTTCGTCGAGTCCATCCAATGGCGCGGCCATGCCCGCCGCGTGGGCGTCGAGGACCTCCCGCGCCAGCGGCAAAAAACTGGCCAGCGCGTCTTCGGTCGTGAAGCCGTCGACCTCAAAGCGGTCGCGTAGGAAATCCACGAACGTTGTCATGACGCCGCCTCCAGCTTGGCCGCGGCGGCGACAATGCGTTCTCGGTCGCCGGAGATCTTCTCCACCTGCTTCTTGCGGAGTTTGAGTTCTTTCGCGGCGATGCTGAGAAAGCCTTCCAGCAGGCCCACGGCGTCCGCCACGCCGATCGCCTGCGCCAGGGGCGCTTCCTCCAGATCCCGGTCGGCCGAGGCGAAGTCCAACAGGACGTAGCAGTAGTAGTCACGGAGGGGCTGGTCGCTCTGCTGTATCTCTTCGCGGAGTGATTCGATCGCGACGTCGTGGTCGGCGGGTGCGTATTCCTCGAAGAAGAGGCGGGCGTGGGCGAGGACCACGTCGGTCTGCAGCCACTTCGGCGCCAGCATGGCGTCGATCAGTCGCCGCGTTACGTCCATGACGCGCACCTGGGCCGTGAGGTCAAGCTCGTCGAGCGCGGGCGGGCCCTCGATCAGCTCCGCGATCCGCGCGTTGGCTTCGCCGGCTTGGTCGTGCCACAGCTGCAGCACGTGCGCTCGAATGTACGCTTCGGGGTGGGACAGGCCGGCGGTCTTCATCGGGCCCTTCCCGAGGATCTCGGCGGCCTGCTTCAGGTAGCTCTCCGGGTTGACCTCGTCCAGGTCGGTGGCGATCTTCACCAACATTGAGATCACCTCCAGCGGAGAGCCCGACACGTCGAGCGCGATCCGGTCGCAGAACACCTCCGTGTAGAGCCCGAACAGCCGGGCGCTGGCGAAGTGCGGCGTGTCGGCGTCGCGGTCGTGGGTCATCGCCGCGAGGACCTGCTCGGCGATCAGGAGGTCTCCGTCCCACCGGCTGTGGAGCAGAAGATGTCCCAACTCATGGGCCAGCAACGCCCGCAACTCCGGCTCGGTCAGGCGAGACGCGATGGGGCCGTGCAAGACGACGTGCGCCTCGTCGGGGATGTACGCCAGCGACGCGTTCAGACCCTGCGGGTTCTGGGCCTGGTAGAGCGTCACCGGGACCTCCATCCCGAGACTCTTTGCGACCTCGTCCGCCATGTCGTAGAGGGCCGGCTGGGCGTCTCGGTCGATGCGGTAGGTCGACTTGAGCAGGTCGAAGCGGATCGCCTCGTTCTGCTCGGCGCGCACGCGGTTCGACGCGTACCACTCCCAGATCTGCGACTCCTCGTTCTTGAGGTAGTCGCGGATCGCAAAATGGTACGGAAGCGGCTGACGCGGGTCGTGCTTCTCTTCGTCGGGCATGCGGAATCGATCGTGTATGAAAACGCCTATGATACCCGGCGGGAGCGCATTTGTGACCACTCATCAAGACCGCGTAGTCATGCAGTGAGCCCTTGACCAGGTTGCCAAGCCTCGCAGCTGTTACAATCCACGGAGTTGCCCAACATGACGGCTTTATCCCTTGCCCCAACGCATCCGAGATGGTGACTTGGGAGCTTCATCGCGGTTTCAAATTTCGCTTTGACCTCGAAACAAACACCAAGGGGTGAATTCACACTGTATTGAAAGATCAAGCCAACATCGCCCCGGAGTTCGGCCGAGTTGGAGCACAGTCTCAGCCTACTGAACATCGATCGAGCCACACCATGTTTTGCTTACTCACGAGATCCGGCTTATTGATAGGTTGCCAGGGACGTCTCAAGGTTTAATCAATGCGGGAGCGGACTATTGCCAGTAACAGAATGTGAAACTCGTTCGTTCACTCGCCAAGAGTTTTACGACTTTGTATGGTCTGCGCCGGCGACCCGACTGGCAATAGAGCTAGGGTGCTCGGACGTCACCATTGGCAAGACCTGCCGTTCGTACAACATTCCCAAGCCTTACCCCGGCTATTGGGTCAAGCTGGCCAACGGCAAAACGACCAAGAAGACGCCGCTGCCGCCGGACGAAGAGGCGGACCGACGCACGATCGTCTTTCATCAGCATGAAGACTATGAATCGACGGTCGACGAACCGCCACGCGAACTCCAGTACGATGACGACATTCGCCAGCTGCTCGCCAAGGCGACGTCTCTCGGCGCCGTGTCGGTTCCCGAGAAGCTCCGCAAGCCGCACCCCCTGATCCTGGCCACGAAAGAACGCCTACAGCGCGAAGCGGCTGAGCAGAGACTCCCTTGGTCGCAGCGTTCCAGCGACTGGCGCGACAAGGCCCCGCGTGGTTTGTCGGTGGAGGTAGGCGGCGCTTTGCTGAAGAGAGCGCTGCGCATTATGGACGCTCTCATCAAGCGGATCGAGCAAGTCGGGGGAGTCGTTCAAGTCGAGCCGAAGCACTACAACGCCAATCAGTACGAGACGGTGGTTCGCTTCGCCGGCGAGTCCGTGACGACTCTGCGGATCCGTGAGAAGCACAACCAGGTCCGCACCAAGAATCCGGACGCGCAGTATTCATGTGAGCGTGACCGACTCGACCTAGTGCCCAGCGGTAATCTCTTGCTGGACGACGGGCCGTCGAGCTACCGCTCCCCGCTCGCGATGGACGGCAAGGCAAAGAAGATTGAAGACAAGCTGGAGGGCTTGGTGATCGGATTCGTGAAGGAGGCGGGGGAGAGGCGGATTGCCCGCCGTGAACGCGAGGAAAAAGAGCGTCGTCGAGCCGAGGCAGAGCGGATCCGTCTGGAACGCGAGGCAGAACTGAAGCGTCTGCGCGACGCGCTAAAGCAGCGCCAGGACGAGGAGCGTGCCCGTGTCGAGCAGCTGATCCATCACGCCGACTCGTTGCGTCAGAGCGAGGTGCTCCGCGAATACCTGGACCAGCTGTGCTGGGCGAAGGCCCCCGACGGGGTTGTGGCGATTGACAGCCGCCTTGCCGACTACGTGAGGTGGGGTTTTGAGCAGGCGGACCGGCTTGACCCGCTGCGCCCCAGCCCGCATTCCGTTCTCGATGAGAAGGTAGATGAAGACCTGCTCGCGCGTGAGGGTCACATCCCTCGCAAGCCCCGCTAGGGGCGACTGACAACCTCATCGCAGGGGGCGGTCCTGGCGGGTGGCCGCCGATCCGCGATAATGATGTCGAGCGGCGGATGGTTACATCCACCCGTAAGGCACGACGACGGACGAGAGCACAGCATGTTCACATGGAAGCCCATTTACGCAGAGATCGCCCTTAAGCTTTGTGAGTTCGAGCACTCGCACGATCAGCTTGTCGCGCTGATGATTAAGCTGCACGACCAAGGCCTCAAAGTGTCGAGCGTCGTGGATCGGGACGTGAACGACAAGGAGGTCCCCATGGCGGAGATCGACCCCTTCTCGTTCTTCGCCAACTTCAACCGGGGCGTGACCTACGACAACCGTCGGGCCATCGTTGCTGCGATCAAAGACGAGTGGCGACTGGGCGCGGAGTTGCCGCAGGATTTTGACGGCCTGCCAATCATGAACCTGCAATCGAGCTGGTTCATGCCGTATCAGAAACGCCGCGAACCTCACCACGTGGCGACTCTCTGGCGTTTCTACCGGCACTGCCTGGAGATCGACGCCCCCAGCGAGCTTGACACCGAACTGTTCGACGCCTGCTGTGCATTGCGGAAGGTCGCCCCCGCGTCGCTGACCATGGGGATGTTTTGGAGCCGACCGGAACTGTGGATCGCGGTCGACAAGAAGAATCGCGAGTACGCCTCCTCGCTGGGCGTCACCCGCCAGGTCGCCGGCGGGGCGGACTACCTGAAATGGCTCGCAGAGGTTCGGCAGAAGACCGACAAATCAACGTGCGAGTTCTCGCTCCAGGCTCATCTCAACACCCTGGAGGAGAAGCCCGTGCCGGACAATGACGAAGACGTGGGCCCCGCCCCCTCTTCCGACCGCAACTACTGGCTGCTCGCCCCGGGGAGAGGGGCCGTTCTGTGGGATACATGGTTTGCCGAGGGGTTTGGGGCGATCGGCTGGAACGGCATGGGGGACCTCAACAAGTACCCCTCGAAAGAAGCGATGATGGAGTACCTGCCCAAGGTCTACGAGGACTCCGGGCCGCTGCACGTCGCCCATATGTTGTGGGAGTTCGCACGCGAGATGCGGCCGGGCGACGTCGTGTTTGCGAAGCAGGGCCTGCACAAGATCTGCGGCTGGGGGGTCGTCGCCGGCGCGACGACCTCGAGGTTATGAGGCGATTTCTAACCAGCCTTGGAACTGCTCATTTCTCGGCAAAACCAGGGGGAAAGCTGCTTTCGCAGCAGGTGAGAGTCTATCAAACCGTATCAAGGATTGTCAGGTATTTCGGTACAGGCGGCCTTAAAACGGTACAAGCGGTACGCGGAGTCAGTCCCCCAGCTTGGCTACTCCGGTTGTTGCGAGATTTTGGAGAGCCATACCGAGAATGATGCTTGAAGCCAGCGTCTTTGCTGAGAGAATCACGCGACACCAGGGGTTCGGAAAGTTTGTCGCCCCAGTTTCCCGAGAAATCTCGCAAGGACGGTTGCCTAATGAAGGGTTGGTTTACGCCGCTGTTGTTTCTGATGGCGCGTTCGGAGGAAGACCAGCTCAGGCGGCAGGTTCTGTTCTTGAAAGCCGAGCTCGAGATGACCCGGGCCCGGGTGCCGCAGAGTCGGATCTTCCTTTCAAATGAGGAGCGAGAGCGGCTGTTGGAGCTGGGCGACGGCATCGGTTCAGACGTGCTGAAGCTGGTTTCGATCGTGCATCCCCGAACCTACCAGCGTTGGCGTGAGCGCAAAAGCCAGGGGAAGCCTCCCGCCAAGAAGATGGGCCGCAAGGGCACTCCTGAGAGCTTGCGGCAGATCGTTGTTCGACTTGCTACCCAAACTGGCTGGGGATACGGTCGAATCGTTGGCGAGTTGAAAAAACTCCGCATCCAGTGCGTTGGTCGCACGACGGTGCGGACGATCCTCAAGGAAGAGGGCGTCTCGCCCAGCCCGAAGCGGGGCACGGGGACGTGGGACGATTTCATCAAGATCCACGCCGAAACGCTTTGGCAGGTCGATTTCTTCTCGAAGATGGTGGTCACTCCGACAGGGCTACGGCAGGCGTATGTGCTGGTGTTTCTGAACATCCAATCTCGACGCGTGATCTGCTCGCCAGCCACCTTCAAGGCGGACGACCAATGGATGGTCGAGCAGGCCGAATCGATGCTGGAGCAAGCCAAGGGGATGGAGTTGCCGGTTCGTTACCTGGTGCGGGATCAGGACTTCAAGTACAGCAAGCGGTTCGACCGAGTCTTCTCAGACGCGGGTGCTGTCGTTGAGCCAACCGCTCCTCGGGCTCCGAACCAGAACGCATTCGTGGAGCGTTGGATCCAGAGCGTCAAGTACGAATGCCTGAATCGCTTCATCGCCTTTGGCTTGAATCACCTCGATTACTTGGTTTCCGAATTCGTGGACTATTATCACGAGCTACGCCCTCATCAGCGCAAGGACAACAAGCCGCTGCTCGGGGTGTGGTCGGATTCGGATGACCCTCCGAGCAGCGGCGACGAAGTGGTCTGCCGGGAGCGGCTCGGCGGGGTGCTGAAGTGCTACGAAAGGAAAGCTGCCTGACGAAGCTGCCGAGGCAAGTCGAATAGCCGCGGCGCGAAGATTCGCGGCACGACTCCATGCGCCGTTGATAGAGCGGCGGTGATTCGCGACGGGCGTCGCTCCAAGAGCCGTTCAACGCGGTTCTCGACCTTGAATCAATGGGCTGGATCGTTGTACAACCTTCTTGAACACGACGCCCCGGAGGCGACCCAGCCAGCTCACTTCGTTCCGGCTAAGCCTCCACGAAGTGAGCTGGCTGGGATACAACACTGAAACTGGTTCCGCTACTGGGGGCAGGTCACGTTGGACAACCTTCCTGAATGGGACGATCGCCCGCCCACTTGGCAGATCTATCCCTCGAGCTTGCAAAAGCTTCTCTGAATTAGCTAGTCGGTAGAGACACTGCGTTAAGGCTAAGCGGCGCTGGGATGCGAGCTAATCCGCGGCGGGGACGAGCCGGTCGTACCAGAAGCGTTTCAGCAAAGCAGACGCTACGAAAACCACGAGGAGGCTCCCCGTCATCGCCGTCCAGTTCTGCAGCACCAGGTAGATCGGGGCTGCGCAGAGAGCGACCTGCCAGATGATCCCTACAGCGCATAGGGACATATCTCTGACGAAGCCGCTAGGAGGTTTGAACCCCGGGTAGTCGGCCTCAACCACACGGCGAATCGGCCCCCAGAACCCCCATGGACGCACGTTGCGGTAGAAATCCTGAAGGACCTGGTTGTTGTCGGCCGGCGTGAGCAGGCTCACCGCGACGGCGGTGAGGCCGCTCACCGCCAACAGTACCGGGAACATCCACAGCGCGGTAACGAACGGCATGACCGCTTCGATCGAGGCCCGCCAGGACGGCGCCTTGGACACGACTGCGGCGGCCAGCCAGTCGGCCCTGGTTAACAGCAGCGACGACACTACTCCGGTGACCATCCCGGCAAAGTAGCCCGCGCCGTTCAATCGCCACCAGACCCACTTAAGCACGTTGGGAGCGACGTAGCCGCCGTAGAGCCCCGCCGCGATCCATTGCAGATTGTCGTTGATGTCGCCGGCGTTGAGGCCTGCGACGACGCCGACAATCACAACCGCGATGCTTGCGGCGTAGCTCATCAGCACCAGCCGGCGGCTCGAGGCATTGGAGTTCAGGTACCGCTTGTACAGGTCGTTTACCAAATAGGCTGCGCCGGAGTTTACGGTGGAGTCGAACGTGCTCATGAACGCCGCCAACAGGCCTGCGAGCATCAAGCCAACCAGGCCGACAGGCAGGACCTGAACGATAACTGACGGTAGCAGGTTGTCGAGGTGCGGCGTTCCTGAGTTGGGATTCAACTCCACGAGCGCCAGCACAGCGACTGAGGCGATGAGCAGGTAGCGTGGCAGGAACAGCACCGGCGAGACGATGCCACTCATGAGCGAAGCCTCTCGCTCATTGCGTGCCGCGAGCACCCGCTGCATGTCGTAGCCCGGGGTCGGCCCGGCGATGCTCGCGAGGATGCCCTTGGCGAGCGCCATGCCAAGGAAAGCTCCAAACGCCTCGTACCCGCCTCGCGCCATCGCCGCGGCCGAGCCCTCCGGCCAGTCGAGGCTCAGCCTCCAGCCGGTCCAAGGAGAATCCCACCCGGAGGGAGTGAGAGCCGAAATCTGGTCAGGCGATGTACGCGTGAGTGCGACGGCGGTTACGAGGAGGGCGGCGGTTACGAGCAGTACGAACTGCAGCAGGTCGGTCAGCACCACACTGTACATCCCCCCCGCTATGACGTAGACCGAAGTCACGCCCAGGATGACGATCGCGTAGGCGTTCGGCGAAAATCCCCACGGAAATATCTCGGCCGCGAACCGCCCTACGCCGACGAACGCGTAGGCGATGAACGCGATTACGGTGACCAGGGCGAAGAGCACCACGCTGAGGTGCGCCATCACCAGCCCCGCGCCCTCGCCGAAGCGAGTGTGAAGCCAATCCGCGCCGGTAAGCGCGCCCGAACGGCGCAGCCAGGCGGCGAGGAACACCATCATGAAGACCTGATTGAAGGTGGGCCAAAGCCAAGGGATCCAGATGCTCTGCACGCCGTAGACGAACATCAGGGTCACCATCCACATGGTGCCCGTGATGTCGAACATCCCAGATGCGTTGGAAACGCCCAGCATCCACCACGGCAGGCTCCGCCCGCCGAGGAAGTAGCTCTCGATGCTTGTCGACGCGCGGCGGGAGAGGAGCACGCCCGACGCCGCCACCACTACCAGATAGGCCGCGATGATCGCGATATCGACCGGATGGAGGGTGTTCACGCGGGCTTCGATCTAGTTCGGCGGGAGGGTGCCGCCAACAGACTTGTGGTTCAGAACACAATCGAGTCGTTAACAATCGAGTCTAGCAGCGGGTCAAGCTCGGCGTAGGCGACGCAGGTCGTGGTGTCCGCGGCGCCGTAGTAAATCGCCAAGCGGCCTAGTTGCTCGTCGTGCAAAGCGGCGCACGGGAACACCACGTTGTCGACGTGGCCGGTGACCTCGTACTCGGCCTCGGGCGCCAGCAGCAAGTCGGTCTTGCGGTAGCGTACAATCCAGGGCTTCTCGAGGTCCAGGATGGCGGCGCCCATCGAGTACTCAAATCCTTTGCAGGTGTCCATCACTCCGTGGTACAGGATGAGCCAGCCGAGTGGGGTCTCGATTGGCGTCGGCCCAGCGCCAATCTTGGTGAGCTGCCACCAGACTCCCTGGTCGAGGCCGCCTCGCTTCATTACTAGTTGATGACCGCCCCAGTGCACCAGGTCGGGACTGCGGCTGATGTAGATGTCTCCGAACGGCGTGTGCCCGTCGTCGCTCGGTCGGCTGAGCATCCAGTAGTAGCCGTCTATCTTCCTGGGGAAGAGAACACCGTTGCGGTTGAACGGGAGGAACGAGTTCTCGATCCGGTGGTAGGTCTGGAAATCGCTGGTGTAGGCGACGCCGATGGTCGGGCCGTTGTGGCCGGCGCACCATGTCAGGTAGAAGGAACCGTCGAGCAGGCAGACCCTAGGGTCGTAGGCGTACTCGTTCAGGGGGCGGGGTTCGACGTCCGTGGCGAACTCGATCGGCTCCGGTTCGATCTGCCAGTCGAGACCGTTGTCGCTGAAGCCGGCGTGGAGCTTGGGGAATCGCCGCTTCTTCTCGACCCGGAAGATGCCGGCGAACTTAGAGCCGAAACGCACCACCGCCGAATTGAAGATCCCTAGCCCGCCGGGGACGTTCCAGGCGCCGACGACTGGATTTCCGGAGTGCCTCCATACGACCTGATCACAGCCGTCGGGGGCGGGTTCCCAGGGGATCGGCGCCAGTTCGGCGGCCGGAGTCGCGAGTGCTGGAGGCACAGCAGATCCTTGCAAAACAACGGGTTTGAACCAGTTCAGAAAGCGTCAGTCTAAGCATCGTGGCGCCCGAAACCAAGTGGATTGTCGGCCGCCTGACCTCACTCGGCCCCCTGCCATCCGGCGATCGACGCGTCCAGCAGAGGGAACCGGCCCTCGGGCAGGGAGTCATGCCCGATCGCCCAGAAGAATATGCCACGGTACCCTTGACTGCGGGCCCACTCCGCTTTGCGGCGTGCAGAGGCCTCGTCATCGAAGGCGACGATTCCAAGCTCGCCTTGGGGCGCAAGAATCCAGGGCGCCTTAGCGTGTGCGTCTTGCTTAAGGGTCCAACCCGCGTCGATTAGCTTTAGGATCTGTCGGTACGTTGGCGTGCCGAATCCGGCTGCGCGAGCCCCGGAGGTAGCCGTGTAAGGCTGGCGGAGGGGGAACTTCCGGCCGTAGAGTGGGATACCAACGTTGAGCTTGCTGCGAGGAAACCCCTGGGTCTCTTCCCAATACGCCATCGCCGCCTGGGTCGACCGCCATGCTGACTCGGGGTCCTCGGGGGAACCGAACAGTGGCGTGTGGTGCGAGGCTACCGCGGTAAACGGGCCCGAGAAGTCGTAGGTCATCACATTGAGGAAGTCGATAGCCCCTTCCAACGCGGGGCCATCGATCCACTTTCCCTCGGCCGGTCGCGCGGTCACCGCCGACGTGATTAACAGCCTCATGCCGGTCGTCGTCGTGACGCGGTCAAAGCTTGATCGGATCGCCCGCACGAGCTGAGTGAACCGCTGCTTCGTCGACTCATCCTTGGGGAACTCCCAGTCCACGTCGACTCCCGCGTACCCGTACTCGACGACAATCTGGGTAAGATCCTCGACCCAACTGGCCATCTTCTCGGGCGAGGAGGTCGCCATCTCGAAGCCGTCCGCGTCTCCCCAGCCGCCCACACTGAGTATGACCGGGGTGTCGTGCCTTGCGGCCCTTTCGGTAAGAGAGCGACTTGGGACCTTGTCGTTGGTCTCGATCTGTCCCTGCTTGTCGGAGGTGATGAACGCGTGGCAGACGTGGGTGAAACGGTCCCACGGGATGCTGGCCTCGTTGAACCCCTCGTAGGCAGGGTAGTAGCCGAGCACGACCGGCATGGGCTCCTCGGCCGCCGATGGTTGCGCCGCAGCCGTCGCCGCGAGAACGACGAGTGGGCTCCAGAAAAGGGCTCTGAGCACTAAGCGACCGAGACAAGCGGTAGCGAACAGGCGCGGCATAGTACTAGATTCTCCGGTGCGAGAAATCATGTCAATTCCGCCGGGGCGATTCCTGCGCGGCACTATAGCGGATAACCTGAAGGCGAGAAACTATCTTTTTTTGGCAACCCTCTCAACGCCCAATCAACTGTGCCATGGCACCTGCAGATCGACGACCGGCCCGCCTGAAAGACGTCGCCGCCGCGGCAGGGGTATCGAAGACCACCGCCTCAAGGATCCTCAACGGAGACACCGAGAACTTTGGCAAGGAGACCTGCGCCCGCGTAAAAGAAACCGCGAGCCGGCTTGGGTGGCGCCGCAACCTGCTGATCGACGGCATGCAGAAGGGACGCTCCAAGACGGTTGGGGTGATGATCCCGCCGCACGATTCGTTCTGGGTGGGCGTGCTTGCCGGCATCCACATTACCCTAGCCGAAGCCGACTATTTGCCGATCACGATCTGGATTGGCGACTGCCGAGAGTTTCCCGAGTTCAACGACGACGACACCGCGGGCGTGGAGCAAATCAATCGGCTCCTCGACCGGCGAGTAGACGGCCTGATCTTGTGGCCGAGCTTTGCGGTGGCCTATTACGACCACTACCGCGAACTGATCGAGCGACGCGTGCCGGTAGTCAGCATCGATCACCGGCTGCCGGACGAGGTGCACGCCGATTCTATCGAAACAGATGAGCTCGCCGGCGCGACCTGCGTCGCCGAGCACTTAATCGGCTTGGGCCACAAGCAGATCGCCTGCTTCGGCGCCCGCGAGACCGAGTGGCAGGGTTGGTCCGTGCGTCGACGCCAACTGTTCGAAGAAGCGGTGGCAAGCCGTGGTGGGAGTGTCGTAAGAAGCTGGAAAACCAACGAATCGGGCTCTGATGGACTCGAGGTCGCCAAGCAGGTGCTCACTTCTTCGCCGCGTCCCACTGCCGTGTTCGCCGTGTCGGACCACCAGGCGCGGATTCTCTACCGCGCGGCTGCAGATTTGGGCTTGCGGGTGCCCAAAGACGTGTCGATTGTAGGCTACGCGGATCTCGATTTCGCCGACGAGCTTTCGCCGCCGCTCACGACGATGCGGCAGCAGCCGATCGAGATTGGGCGGCAGGCCGCCCAGGCAGTGCTTGAACGCCAAGCCGATGAAGCGTCGATGGCGACGGGCAGAGTAATCTCGGTCCGCCCCGAACTGGTGGTGCGTGCGTCGACGAGTCGGCCCTGAGTCACAACAACGACCCCACTTCCCGCTTGCAGCAGGGGAAGCGATCAAGCTCCCTCGCTCCAAGGCAGGTGGAACGAGAGACGCGATTGAAGCGGGTTGGTTACAAGCAAACGGAGAATGGGGCGAAAAAAACTTGACACAATGATCCGAGAGCCCTAGATTCCAACCCCAGTGGTTCGAAGCGGCTCACCTACAAACACTGGCTCGGATCACTAAGAGTCTCAATTTCGGGCGGCGAGGGCGTTTTTTTTCACGCCCAGTTGAACTAGTTTAACTCCTCTTTTTTGCTAGCGGGAAAGAAGATCACCGACCTGATTATCGGGTCGATTAACTGTTTCCGTTTTGAAGCTATCGAGTTCCTCGGCCAACTCTGTCGCCAGTAGTTGACCGGTGGTTTTTTATCGCGGTTTTTGGGTGCGATTTTTTGAATCGCAGTTTCGTGGCCTGCGTTTGCGCGAACCGTGTTGTGCCGCGCGACGAAGGTCGCGGGCCGGCTGCTGGTGCGAATGGACATCTCTTGTTCAGGCGAGCCCGTGGCTTCCGATCAGGACTGACTCGAAAGGACAATGACTATGTCCAGGAGCTTGCTAGCGCGCGTCGCGGTGCGGCGCGGGTTCACGCTGGTTGAGTTGCTTGTAGTAATAGCAATCATCGGCGTCCTGATCGCGTTGCTGCTGCCAGCGGTCCAGTCCGCCAGGGAGGCCGCGCGGAGATCGCAATGCCAAAACCAGCTCAAGCAGATTGGGCTGGCCATGCAGAACCACGTCGACAGCCTGAAAGTGTTTCCTACCGGCGGGATAAGCACCTGGCCACAGATCGAGGACTACTCTGACCCGGGCACACCCTACACGGCCGGAAAGCAGGGGCTGAGCTGGGGTTTCCAGCTGTTGCCCTACCTAGAAGAAGGGTCGGTTCACGACATCTCAACGACGCCTCAACTCTCTGGAACGCCGATTGAGATGTACTTCTGCCCCTCTCGGCGGGCGCCTACCCAGAGCAGTGTCGGCCGGTGGTTGATCGACTACGCGGCGCTCGTGCCAATGCCTGCCAGAAGCCAGCTAGGAACCAATGGAATTTACGGCAACTACGATACGCTGCTCGATCGGGCGCCGGGCCGTGAGTACGCCTTCTGGGGGGACGGAGCCGGTGGCGTCTACCGGCACGACCCAGCTGTGGCGCCCGGATCAGCGGCCGTGGCCGGTCTGTCAAAGTACAACGCAACGAGTTACACGAGCTACTGGGGGGTGATCGTGCGAACCAACTGGTGGGTCAAGAAAGGGACCGGCGGTCCCCCCGCCTTCGCGCCGGTCAGGACCGGCACGCCCAACCCGATCAAGATCGCCCGGATCACCGACGGCCTCAGCAAGACGGGCGTCATCTGTGAGAAGCGGCTTTCCGACAGCGAGACCGACAACGACGCGGGCTGGTCCGACGGCTGGGACTACGACACGCTCCGGTCCACGATCGCCCAGCCGTTCTCGGACTCGACCCCGAAAGAGCAAGTCAGCCAGGTAAACGGCGGCAACGGCCAGTTTATTACTGCCGGCGCAGCCCACACGGGCGGGTTCTTCATCTCCTACGCGGACGGCTCGGTCCGGCTGCTCAGCTATGAAATCGACCAAGAGACCTTCAACCGCATCGGGCACCGTTCGGACGGAGAGATCATTAACGAGGGCGCCTAACCCCTTCCACCTCGGCATGTGCGGAGGTGAGAGGGAGCGGTTTCGACAGACACGATTCGCGAGCGTGGATCTCGTGCAGTTATTTAGAGGCTACACGTTGAGCGCGTTGGTTTTGATAGGGGAGATCGGTGCATGAGAGGGAAGTAGCCCTCCGGTTGGTGCGGTCGAAAAAAGGCGTTGGCGGGGCAGCCATTGCAGGCAAGAAGAGCTAACACCGTTGTTGATTGACCGTAGATTGCCTGGGGCAAAGCGGTGCTCGTCTAGTTTCGTCATCTTTGTTTATTTAGGGGGTTCGGCATGACTCTTCGACGTTGGGTGCTGACGGCGGTCACGGCAATGGCCGCCACAGCGAGCTCGCAATCGGGCGCTCAAGATATCCGGAACTACAATGTCAACTTCACCTCGAGTCCGCCGACGATTGACGGCACGGTCTCTCCCGGCGAATGGGACTCCGCCGCTGCGGAGGCCGGCGACTGGCGAGAGCTCCGCAAGGATTTCAGCGACGTTGACGAGGACAACAACCGCTTCCGGATCCTGTACGATACCAGCAACCTCTACATCCTCTACGAGACCGACTACGACTTCGGCTTCTTGGACGAGCTGTTCCCGGGCAACCCTGCGATCTCATTTGGAGAAGAGAACCTAAACCTTTACATCGACCCAAACCGGGACGGCGACCTCAACACGAACAACGCGGGCGATCCCGTCCCGGCGGGCCAGTCGACCGACCAAAACGTCGACGGGTATCAGTTTGCGTTCAACCAATACCTTGGGACCCACGTGTCGACCGACGCCGATCGCGACGGGATTGGTTTCTACACCGAGGCGCACGTCAACACCCCATTTGGCGATCAGGGCAATTGGAACCAAGGGGGGAACACCGTCGAGGGACCGGGATTGTCTGGCAGTGGTATTGTCGTCGCCCAGACCAACACCAACTCGCCCTCCGCGGGTCAGCCATCAGGCATCGCCGAGTTAGTGATTCCTTTCGCCGACCTAGACGCGGACCAATTTATCCCAGCCCCTGCCCCTAATGCCGACTACAACGGCGACGGCAACCAGGACGCGGCGGACTATACTCTTTGGCGTGACACGTTCGGAACCGTTGTTGGTAACGCCGGAGACGGCTTGCTTGACGGTGCGGACGGGAACGATGATGGCACCGTCAACGAGGCCGACTACGATCTGTGGGTCTCGGGGTACGGCCGCGGAGACGGCGCGGTGCTCCCAACCGGTCTCAATGCTACCGACGGGGGCGCACGCTCCGGCCCGGAGGCTGGCGAGGTGTGGGGATTCAACATTTCGATGATCACTCGTGACGCGGCCAATAACTTTTTGCCGATCTGGAACTGGCACGACAGCAGTAGTTTCGCGCTATGGCCGCACGGCATGCTGACCTTCCAGGCGGCGCCGGGGGCCGGGGCCGGATCGACGGCGCCCGAGCCCGCCGGGGCGGCGCTGGCGGTGATCGCCGGCCTCGGAATGCTGCGGAGACGGCGTCGGTCGTAATCGATCTTGGTGCGCGGGGCAGAGGTCCCGCGTCGGAATCTCCTGACGCGGGGCCTTGCGCACTTCCGGGGCGGAGTGCGCAAAGCCCGTTTTCCGCCAGTTCAGTCTGCTGACCGTGGGCGTCGAGGCGGGTCGTCGTAAGGTGAAATCCCGCCCCGCCTTCCGCGAGCCGGCCGAATGAAGTTTTGCACCCGTGTCGCGTGGTCGTTGATATGGCTAGCCGGCGGCGTCGCGTGGGGGCAACCTGTCACGCTGCGTGGGCCGGGGCTTGAATCAGGCCAGTACGAGGTGACAACGTTCGCGGACGGTTTGAATTTCCCGGTTGGCATGACCAGCCTTGATGACGGGTCGGTGCTCGCCGCCGTGAGCAACGGCTCGTCTTTCTTTGGCAGTTCCAGCGGTTCAATCGTGCGCCTCGTTGACGCCGACCGGGACGGCGTGGCCGAGTTACGCGAGACACTGGTCGCGGACGTGCCTGGCGGCCGGCTCTCCAGCCTCAAGCGGGCGGGCGATTTGGTGGCAGTTACCGGGCAGGGGCAGAACGTACCGATCTCCTTCTACCGCATAAGCGATTCACCATCGGAGCTCCTCTCGCCGCTGGGGCAGCTGCAATTCACCTATCCAAGCGGTGGCTGGCTTCACCCCCACTCGTCGCTGCTGTTGCGCGAGTCGCCCCAAACGGACGGCGATTACGAGCTGTATTTTCAGCTGGGGTCGGATGCTAACTTTCAGGCTACCCGACGCACGGTGGGGCTTGGAGGAACGCTGGGGCTTACGGCGACGCTCGTAGGCGAGGCAATCCACCGGGTCACCCTGCAGGACATCGGTTCTGGCTTGGTCGCAACCTCCCACGACGTGGTAGCGACCGGCCTGCGGAACCCGACGGGTCTCGCGTTCCATCCGCTGACCGGCGACCTCTACGTCGGGGACAACGGGATCGACGGGCTGGTTGATCCGAACGAGCCGACGAGCCCGGACGAGATCAACGTCCTTCCGGCGACCGACCTGGGCGGAACGCCGGAGAGCTATGGGTTCCCGTCTACCTACCAGGAGTACCGCTCGGGGGTCGATGTTGGCTCGTCGGGGCTGGCGCCCCTGACGAACTTCCAGCCGCTGCCGTCACCCGACGGGGCAGAAGCCGAAGGGATCAACGAGATTGCGTTCTCGCCGCCCCTCTTCGGCGGCTCGCTCGCCGGTGGGATCTTCGCTGGTTTCCACGGCATCTACAGCGGTGGCGGTCTCAGCAATGAAGAGAACGCCGTCGCGTTCGTCGATCCGGAGACCGGGGCCTACTTCCATGTCATCGGCAATGACGAGCCGGCGATCGGGCATCTCGACGGGCTCCATTCAACCCGCGACACCCTGTTCTTGGCCGATATCTCCCCAGGGGGAAACCTGTCTCCCACGAACGCGAATTCAGGGAAGATCTACGCGATCCGTTCGCTGATCAGGCCCGGTGACTACAACCGCGATGGCTTGATCGACGCGGCCGACTACACCGTCTGGCGGGACACGCAAGGGGAGTCCGGGCTCGGGCTTGCCGCGGACGGTGACGGCGACTTCGCGGTAGGGCTCGGGGACTACGACGTCTGGCGCGACGCCTACAACGCTGCGTTGGTAGCAGGCGCCAATAGGGCGCCCGCACCCGGCGCCGTGACGTTATTGCTGATCGGCGCTGTCTTCGCTATCGGACTTTGCGCGCGCGTAAGGTCCAAAAATTCATCCGACACCAGATTTCGCGAGTTCACGCCGCCGCTCGGTGGTAGTGCTTGAGCATCCCGCCAAGCCGTTCGCGACACTGGATCACCCCGTCCGGTGGCGGCTCATCAGGGGCTTCAATCAACCGGTTGTCGAGCCCCTGATGATTTCTCTCCGCGTGGTAGTGCTCCAGGTACTCACGGACGGCGTTCCGCAACGCGTCTTCGCCAAAGAAGATCATTCGATCGAGGCACTCTTCCTTGATGCTCCGCATGAAACGTTCCACGTGGGCGTTCAGGTTAGGCGTCTTGGGCGGTAGCCGAAGCGAGTGCACGCCGCCGTGGCTGACCGTGTTTCGGAACGCGGCGGAGAATTTTGCGTCCCGGTCCATCAACAGCAGCCGCGAGTCGTTGAGGAAGCCGTCCTCGTCGTCGATCAGATTCCTTGCGACTTGCTGCATCCACACGTCGTTCGGTGACGTCGTGCAGCCCGCGAAGCAAACCCGACGCGTGTTCGGCTCGATCACGAAGAGCAGGTAGAAGGTAAGCAAGCCTCGCGGCGTCCAGACCTCGACACTCGTGAAGTCGACCGCCGCCAGCTGGTCCCAGTGCGCCTTCAGGAACTCCTTCCAAGGCGTCCGCTTCTTGCGGAGCGGCGCGGGTTCCAGGCCGTGGGCCTTCAAGACATTGGCGACGGTCGAATCGGAGACCTCGTGGCAGAGGTTCGCCAACGCTCCCTGGATCCGGTGGTAGCCCCAAGAGCGGTTCTCCTTCGCGATCTTTAGGATCAGCTCCGTGACTTCCTTCGCGACCGGGGGCCGGCCTGCTTTCTTCCGCCGGTCGCTGTAGTCCCACTTCTGCGCAACCAGCTTCCGATGCCAACGCAGAATGGTATCCGGAGTGAAGAGGGGCATGATCGACTCCAGGCCCTTGCGGCCCAGATCCTTCCCTTTGACCGCCAGCCTTCTCCTTTGATCGTCGGTAAGCAGGATCCGCTTCTTTCCAATCTGCTCGCGCAGGACGCGGTTCTCCGTGCAGAGGTACTCGATCGTTACGTTCTGCTGGCGGTTCACCCAACCGACCGCCCAGACGAAGGCGAGATGCCAGGGTTGCAGGGGCGTGGTCATCGGGCCTCCCGGCGAGCTTTGCTAAAGGCAGCCAGTTTACCCGATTCCGGACCCGGGATCTCGGCCGAGATTGATGGACTATCCCGCCAAAAGAGTCTACAAATCAAGGCGATTCGCGTCGGCTGAGTTTTTGGACCATACGCGTTGCTCGGTGTCTGGCCGGAGGTCGATGATCCACCGGACGAGGGCGAAGAGATTGTCTGCCGGCAGTGGCTTGGCGGCGTGTTGAAGCACTACGAACGAACGGCTGCCTGACCAGATAAAAGAGACAACTGCTATCGAGACGTTGCGTGGCTTCACGCTGCTCGGCCATGCGGGGTTGGTGAGACCCGCATGATTCGTGTCATTCGTTTATCTTCGTTCACGGCTTCAGCATCGATATCGACTGACGATTGCCGGTCGAGATCAAGTGAGAACCTTGTTGAACGGGACGAAGCAATGCCACAAGAGCAAGAATCGCATCGGATTTTTCTAGCCCTGACAGCGGCTCATTCATTGGATCCGAGGAGATAGAGCTGTCGGATATCTACCTCCGACAGTGCACGATGAAAAACTGCGAGTTCGTCGAGAACGCCATCCCATTTCCCGTAGGTCTCGGCATACTCCTCACCGTCGACCAATTTGTCGCCAATCGCAAGCTTGTTGAGGGATGGGCTAGAACCGAGGCCTTCGCACGGCGTGCTTGCCACTTCTTCGCCGTTGCGGTAGAGACGCAGCACTTGCCCATCCGCTACAAAGGCCACGTGGTGCCACTGGTTGAGAGGAAGCGGGACGCGATCAACCACTTCAATCTCTTCCCCTGCCGCGTCAGTGATGTGCGCGGCGAGTTCTCCGGTAAATCCGCACAACCCAAAATGCAACTGCCCACGGATCTGGCTTCCCCAGTTCTTGGCGATGCTGCCCCAGTAGGGGCGTGACCGCGCGCGCACCCACGCCATCGCGGTAAGTTTACCGGTCGTTGACCTGGGGTATTGCGCAGCAATGTACGAGTCCAAGTCGCTCCGCGACATATCAATCCCGATCCCCACCCTCCCCGGAGCCCACAACCCGGGACCGACCGAAGAACTAGCGATTTCTGCGTCGATCCCCGAAGCTGATGAATCGACGAGGCGTCTTGGGTCTTCTCCCGGCTCCATCCGGTAGTAGAGGACCGGCGCGTACCCCATTACAGCGGCCGGATACTGATCGGTCGCGAAAGAATTGGGACGCAGGAACTTGTTTGAGTCGAGATCGATTCCAGCGGGCGTGCCTGAGGCGTCATCGATACGCGTCGCTCCGCCGCCGTAGAGAGTCAGCATCGCGACATTTGGTTCGAGGCCAACGAGGCCACGCGGCTCGACCCTCACCTCGCCGTTGAATACGTGAATCTCGGTGTCGTCGCCGGCTCGCGACTCGACAGCAAAGTCGGTGCCGAGATCGACCACCCGCCCGCCGCTTGTCTCGACCACGAAGCCGATCGCTTCTTCTGGGATGTGCGCTGCAACCTTTCCTCCGTGAAGCCGAAGCGTAGAAGCGTCAACCAGGTCAAAGAGGGCCGGCGCTTGAACGACCAGGCTGGCGCCGCTGTCGTATTGAAGTTCAAGAATACCAGCAACCAAGTCGTAGGGCCCTTCCCGGAGTCGGTCCCCCGCAGCGACCTTTCCTGACGCATCGAGACCGAACACAAACTGCGCGTCGATAGATCGATGAACCCTGGCAACCTCGCTCCCACGTGATGGATCGATAGGCTCCTCCCCGGGATCGGGCAGCGTGAAGGGAGCCACGGTGACCAGCACACAAACAGCCAGCGCCAACGCAGCAAGCGTGACCATCGTGGGAAATCGCAAGCCGGCTGATGGGGCCGCACGGTCCTGGCTATTCGAGAGTTCGACCCGGCGGTCGTCTATCGATGCATGGAGAACGCCGTGTTCCGCTAACAAGATCGCCTGGAACTGGCAGAAGTCGACATACCTTTGTCGGAGGTACTTGTCATCGGCGACCAGCGCAGCGATCTTCTGATGCCGGTCAGGATCGGGCTGGCCGTCGACCATCTCTGCCAGCAGCAGATCCAACTGACGTTCTGGGTCGTCGTCGCGTTTTACGGTTGACATGGCATGCTACTCGAGCCGATACACGGCCAGTCCTGGCTGGGCGACAGGTTTGCGCCCTTCACTTGCGCTCAAGGTTAGGTCATAGATCGCACGACGCACTCTTCCAAGGCGCGTCGCGCCCGGAACAATCTCTGTGAAATCGCATTAGAGGCCAAGGAGAGCTTCGTGGCAATTTCAGAAACCGATAGTCCGTCGAGATAGCGCAATCCGACCACCGTGAGCATGTTCTTGGGAAGCTTTTTGAGGCACTCGGAAAGTAGTTCCCGCCGCGCCTCTTGGAGTTCGTCCGCAGCGCTTGCTTCGACAGCAAGCGTCGCGACCAGGTCATTGCTGAAGGTTACACGATCGCGAACCCGTCGTTGGCGGTAGCTCATAACCTGAAAGTGTGCGACACGGAAGGCCCAGGCCTTGAAGTTCGTGCCGGGCTCGTACTTGGAAGCGCCTTCCCAAAGATTTACGTTGGTCTCTTGGAGCACGTCGTTGGCGTCGTCGGGGTTACCCATAAGCGTTAGCAGGTACCCGTAGAGACGCGGCTGGAACTGAGTAATCAACTGCAAAAACTCTTCTTCGTTCTGTCGAGTCATCCAACTGGGGGCGGGTTTCGGTAGGATCGATTGCGAATGAGAGTCGGTCGTCTGCGGTTTCTTCTAAACCGGTGAATAGCTCGGTCGTCAAGGATCGCCTACCGCTTGCTTTCGAGCTCGTAGGATAGGTTTGTCGGGTCGTCGACGCTTAGGTCTATTGTAATGGCGCTATCGTAGCCGTAGCGGTCGGGCAAGATGTTTTCAAAAGGATTTTGGACATCCGTTGGACTGAGCATGGGGTTGGGCTTGCTCGGCCGGAGTGCAAAGAATCGAACCGTCTTGGTGCCCACCACGACATTGCCCGAAAAGGCGCCGGAGGTCACGACAAGCGATTCCGGGGGGGCGCCATCGCCGGAATCAAATTCGATGCGGGCGTCGTCGAGCGGGCTGCCATCGAGGGTCACCGAACCCGTAACGGTGACGGTCTCCGGGCCTTGGCTGCAGCCGCAGGCAGCCGCGAGGATGTGCGCAAGCACGACCCCGGCAATCGAACTGCGGTGGATGCGTTTTCGCATAGGATTCCTTGTCTCATTCGTGGTTAGCGATCTGGCCTTCGTCGCGGGTTGATATTGCCGCCAGGACGGGGAGTTCCAGGCTATCCTGCAGGAATGTGACGGACCCGTCGCCGAAGAGGGCATTCACCCCCCCTGGATGGGCGGAGTTGAGTGGGATGTTCGATCCGATGACTCCCACCCCGGTCAGGCGGCTGTCCGAACTTGGCTGATCGAATTCTTCCCGGTACCTCCAACCGCTCTTCTGGTTGATTGCGTAACGCACGGTTGTGCACTGGTGAGCGCGCCAGTCGCCGCTAGCGTTGGGGTGGGTCAGTTTCGGGGGTGAGCTCTTGTTGGAGCCTATGAGCCATCCGTACCCGAGTCCGGTTCCGATCTTGAGCTCTTGTCCCCCGTCGGCAAATAGGACGTCGTTCTGCTCACTGACCATCAGGGTCTTGGATGTCCCATCGAGAATCTTGCGGGCGCCGATGGCCCCGCCGGCGAAGAGGATACCGCCGCTGCTCGAGACGCCGAACTGCGCGCGTGTTTTGCGCGATTCATTGAAGCCGACGAGGGTGAACTCCGAAGTCCCGGTCTGGGGGACCCCGAAGCCCGATATTCCGGCAAAGTGGTTGAGCATAATGTCGCGAGGGAGCCATGGATCTCCGAAGGCGCCGCCACTCTGAGGACGTTCGGTAATCGGTGAGGACGGGCACTGGTAGACCGGCACTGTGGTGTTGCCAACGATCCGGTAGTTGTAGGGGTCGAACCATCCCGAACCGTTGTTGTTGACCGCCCCGTTGGTGTCCTCGCCAAAAAGCAACCGGTCGTAGATCGATTGTCCTTCGATATAGGGGAGCACCCACACGGTCCAGGCGCAGCCCCACGATTCCTGCGTCGCCTTGCCGAGGGGAGCCATATCGGAGTAGGCGCCGTGGGGAAACTTGCCCCTGGCACTGTGGAAGTTGTGCATCCCCAACCCGATTTGCTTCAGGGCGTTGACGCACTGGGCACGCCGAGCCGCTTCGCGGGCCGACTGGACCGCCGGCAGCAGGAGCGCTATGAGGATCCCGATGATCGCAATCACGACCAGCAGCTCAACGAGCGTGAATCCCAGATGCGGGGCGTCGATGGATCGGGCTGGCTGAGACCGACGATTGATCATGAATCGCTCCGATTGGATCAGGGGATTGGCTTTAGACGCGACTGCTCGCTGCAGTTCTTGTTCTGAGAGGCGTCCTGGCGGGCGCATGTCGGCTAATACGGATCGTTTCTGACTTGCGCCCTACAGCCTCGTGCAGCGATCAATATGATGGCGCTAAGGCAGGCGACGATCCCAGGCGGTTCTGGCGCCGCCTGGCTTGCTTGCTGGGTCGCAGAAAGCAGCGCCTTGTGAAGAAGGTACAAGTCACGTAGATCAGTGATTCCGTCCAGGTTCAGGTCACCATGGGTGTACTGGTCGAAGACGCTCGCGAACCCCGTTGCGTACCATCCGCTACGCATCGCCAACAAGTCGTCGGGGGTGACGAGGCCGTCCTGGTTGACGTCGCCGTCAATCCCGTTGGGCGAGCCGAGCGGAGCGACAATTTTGAAGATTGATCCGTCGGTCTCTCCGGGGCCGACGTCAAAAAGGTCCCCGTCACGCTGGGGGCCCGCGAGCACATAGAGCTCACCCGCCTCGTCCTCGGCGATGCTCCAGATTCTGTCAATAGAAGAAAGCCCGCTAGGGAGTTGCAGCTGAAGCCGGTAGAGGTCGTCACGACTCGAGGAAGCGGTCGTGGTGGGGTCGCCGTAGTAGATTTCAAGTAGGTTGGTCGGTTGCGTGAACTCGCTCTCTCCCGTGTCGGCAAAGATGTACTTGCCCTGGAGTTGCGGTAGTTGCGCTCCACGGTAAACGAAACCTCCGACCACGTTGACGGCCTCGCTGCTTCCGTTGAGGTTGTGGTAGAGGTCCCAGAGCGGGGCCGAGTGGGGTTGCTCGCCGGGGCCGGGGATCAGGTTGGGCCGGACCAATAGGGTCCCCTCGTAGGCGCCCCAACCGTAGTTGCCGCCGTTCTCGATCCGGCTGACTTCCTCGCGGCTCGACTCGCCGACATCGCCCAGGTAGATTTCGTTGGTCAGGCTATCGACAGAGACCCGGTAGGGGCTCCGCACGCCGAAGGCGAAGGTCTCGCCCGGCGTGGCCGGGTTGCCGTCGGTGAGACCCCAGTTGTCGGGGTGGAGACGGTACTGCTGGTTCTGACCCCCGGTGGGGCGGGTGTCGCCTGGGAGGCTAAGCGGGTCAATACGCAGCACCGAGCCCATGATGTTGGTCGGGTCCTGGGCGTTCGCAAAGCGATCGGCGCCAAAGGCGTTCCCTTCCGTGTTGGGGAAGGCGTTTCCGCCCCCGTCGCCACTCGGGATGATTAGATACTCGTCGTTGGTGAAGGCAATGTCGATGAGCGTGTGGATGATCCCGGGCCTTGCCGAGCGAAGCACCTCCCGCTTCGTGACGTTCTGTGAAAGGGATAGCTGCGTGGCGCCGGTCACAGCGTTCGGGGTGATTGTCCACTCGGTAACGACGCTGTCCATAACCGACGCGACACCGTCATCGAAGTCGGCCGAGACAAGGTTCGGCAGTTCAGCGGTTAGGGTGTAAAACTTCCCGTAGCCCCTCGACAGCGGGTCGAGGAACCCGGGGTGCGCAGCAATGCCGGTGTTGCCGATGTCTCGGAAATCGAGATCGCCCGGCAGCGGAGAACGCTGCGTGTCGAAGGTGTCGAGGTAGGCCCCAGCGGCAAGGCCTCCATCGGAGTTCAGCAGCCGGACGTGGCCCCCTAGCGTCATTATCAACTGGCGACCGTCCCCGAGAGGGGTCATGTCGATCGGGATAAATTGCCGCCGTTCATTGGCGGTGTTGCCGCTGAGCACGCCGCTGATGCCAGTGGCGACCGGCTCGAGTCGCACCATTAGCGGGCCCTCCGGAATCGGAGTCTGCCCCCGCGATACGCCCGACAGCACCGCAAGAGCTATCCCTATAACGACGCGCCGGAGCGTTCGTGTGCACCTCCTGGTCGGCATCCAACGGCGTCTAACAAAATGGTCCATGGGTAGCTCAAGGAGTTGCATCTAGCACGCTTGATAGATGGAGTGGGGAACGCGATGGTCCTACTGGCGGGTCGGCGACCTGCCCGCCATTGACGTCAAGATCAACATCCCTAGGACCAACGCCGATGGCTCGGGGACCGCGGCGGAGACCCCCGACGCCTGGGCGCCGAAGTTGTTCTTCCAGACGACATAGTCCTGGGCGTCGACCCCGTTGATTCCGTCTCCGGAGTTGTTTATCAGGTCTTCCGTGGGGGCGTTCAGGTTGTCCCGCCAGACAGTGTAGTCCGCCGCGTTGACCATGCCGTCGCCGTTGAAATCCCCCAAGAGTGATTGGTAGTTGTCAACATAGGTCACGAAACTCGAAACAATACCACCGGGGGTCGAGAAGCGAAGGCGGATGTCCTCGTCCGCGGCCGAGGCGCCCTTGTAGATAAAACCAAGCGGCGTTGTTCCAGCGGCGAAGGTCGAGGCGCCGTCGAAGTAAGATTCGATGATCTGTGTCGGCCCGTTGGCGCCATCAGACTCCCAGCCGTTCCCCGTGCCGCTCCCAACGGGGAACCCGGCGTTACCCGCGAGCGGGTCGAGCTCGGTTGCGTCGAGGTTCCCACCGAGGCTCTCGATCTCGTAGCCCTTGAGGTTGACCGCCCCGGCGGTGTTGTTTTTCAGCGTCACCAGCCCCGACGATCGGTTCACCTCGATCTCGACGTAGGGATTGGTCGTGCCGTCCAACTGGATTCCCTGCTGGGCGTTGCTGACGATTTGAGAGATCTCGGCAGAGCTCAGCGCCCGCGAGTAGAGTCCGACCTCGTCGATGTAGCCGTCCCAAAATCCAAAACCGCCGGTGGCTGCAGAGCCGTCGTCGTTGGGCTTGGCGCCGATCCCAAGGCCGGTGGCCCAGCCCGCGTCTCCCGGTTGAAGCAGCGAACCAGCGTACGGCGAGGTCGCGACCACCGCCCCGTTTACGTAGAGCCGGTGCTCACCGGCGTCGGCGTCGAGAACAAAGGCCGTGTGGACCCACTGACCGACCGGCAGGTCTTCTGGCGTGACGTCGCTCACAAACTCCACGGGGTCGGAGGTCGCGTACTGACTGTTGAGCGTATTGGCGTCCGCCAATCCCAGACCAAAGTGGAACTGCCCCTGGATGGTGGAGCCCCAATTCTTGACGATCGACTCCCAGTCGCCGGTATTCGACTTGGCGAAGACCCAGGCGACGGCGGACATACTGTTTCCACTCACCCGCACAAAGTTCTGCCCAACCGCGGCGTCGTCCACGCCGTCTCCGCTGAAGGCATTGCCGAGACCCGGGTGGAGACTCCCCTCGAAGGTGGCGCCCCCGACCAGTTGGAGATCGATGTTGCTGCCGCTGAGTTCGTCGGCATTTCCATTGAGCGGGTAGTAGGCGTGGAACTGAGCGTGGGCGTCCCCTGCGACGGCCATTCCGAGACAGAGCACCGCGAGCAGGCAGGCCCGACGGCGAACCAGGCTCGACGCCAACGCGCCCAAGGGAATCAGGAGAGCGAGGGTCGTCGGCTCCGGCACGCCGGAGGCCATCGCGATGAAACTGCCGGCCCCGTTCGCGTTGTCATAAAGTGATCGGAAGATGCCGTAGTCGGTCAGATTCTTGCGTCCGTCGCCGTTCAGGTCCCCGCCGAGATAGGTCTGCACGGCGAGAAAGCCCGAAGTGTCCGCATCCGCACCGGAACGGAAAAGGGCGTAGTCGGTGGCGTCGATGTCCCCGTCTGCGTCGAAATCGCCTGGGGCATAGGACTCGCCCGCGTTGCCGGTAAAGGTCGCCGCGATCGTTTTGATCGTCCCCTGGCCGTCGTTGAGGAGCAGGTCGATGAAGACATCCTCGCCGGGGTTAGCGATCCAAGTGTCGGCGCCGAAACTAACCGTCTTGCCCATCGAAATGGTCCCGCCATCGGTCCCCGGCGCCCCCTCACTGAACTCAATGCTGTACTCCTTGGCGGAATTGGTCAGCACGGTCCAGGTGTCGTCGTCGATGGACTCGTCGCCGGCGCCGTCAAAGCGGCCAGCCACGGAATCCCACATCGACGGGTTGAGCGCGCCCGACGCCGACCGCACTGTGTAACCCAGCAAATCGATGTCGAAACTGGAGTCGTTCGTGAACACGATTTCGCCCGAGTCGCGGTCGACGGTGAAGGTGGGGTCTATCGTCACCGATTGGGTGTGGTCGTTGAAGAAGTAGAGGCCCCCGATCTGCTGCTCGCTGAGCGTTCCGCTGAAGACCGAAAACTCGTCAACTGCGCCGTCGAACCCTTCGCTCCAGAACGAGCGGTTCCCTACCTGGATGTAGGGGAACGTATCAACCAGCGGCGCGACTTCGTTCGACTGGACAGCCGCCCCATCGACGTACATCGAAACGACGGAAGACGCCCCTTCGTAGGTCACCGTGTACATGTGGAAATTGCCATCGGTCGGATAGGTAACCCCGGAGTTGAGGTCGACGTTGGCGCCCCAGAAATGGAAACCGTTGAAGTCGATGATGGCCCGGGCGCGTCCGTCGTCGATCCCGCCGGCGTACTGCCAGTTGACGCCGAAGCCCGCGACGTGGGTCAGGAACCCCCCGGCGGAATCTGTCCAGACATTGAGCGACCAACTCTCGTCGCCCAGCGTTGGTAGCCCATCCGCAAAATCGTTTGCCACCCCGTCTCCTGGCGTGACTCCTTCATCAGGCGTCGCGGCGAGCGCAACGGCTTGACCAAACTTGCCCGGCACGAATGTGGGGGAGCCCACCGGGGTTCCCGTGTTGCCGTTTCCTGACGCGTCGCTGTAGTCGTTTTCGAAGCTCCAACGATGCACCAGGCTCTGAGCCAAGCACCGGTCCGTGGGGGCGATAAACGCACCGAAACAAACCAGCGCTATTGAACACGTGGCAGCAAGACTTCGCCAAGAGCTGCAGTACATCGGAGGAGTTCCTTTTCAGATTGCAGACAACGACCGAGGTCAGCAGGTCGGGAGACACCCGATCCCGCTGTTCACTGACGCCGGCCTTCAAGAGAGAAAAGAGGGAATTGGTGGAGAGGTACAGAGCTATCGCTAGCGTCTCGCAGCAACCGCATGACGTGACTTGGCGGATGAACTCTCGGATCGTACAGGGCGAATTCCCCGCCCGCCTTACGGGGATTCCTCCCAGAAATGCGACGAAATGCCGCGGGCAATTTCACTATCCATTGAAGGAATAGGTCCGGATCCCGCCGAATCAGAGGGAGGGCGTAAGGAAAAGGCTACCTGGGCCCTACCCTGAGGTGGGGGCTACATCACGCCAGTTGTTTGCGGTTGCTCTACTCGGGCTTGCTTCATCCGGCCGCGAGCCACCCGCCAGTGCCGTTGCGCTGATTGCTGTCGTCGGTTGCGACGAGACACTCACTCAGCCTGAGCGGGTCTTGCACGCGTTTAAGAGGAAGGGCCTCCTTCCAGGATTCTTGCTGTTGGCGGGACGAATGGGGGCGAAGCAAAAGGCTCGTGTCGTGAACGGCCAGCGTTGAGAATATCGCCCCGATGAGTGGGCGCTCGAAGCCGGGCGTCGGAGGGCACAGCTGCCAACGAGCGGTTGACGATGGTCCATGGCAAATCGATAGCGTCATACCAGACTCGCCTATAGCGCGCTGACGTGGGACTAACTGAGCACATCGATGGAAAGTATCATCGTCGACAAACGGATGCAAAAACTCAGACGGCCGACGCGTCTGCGATCTATCTCCCGTTCAACGACGAGCGGCGTCCTTCGGTTCATACAGCTTTTTTGTGCGCTCGTGGGGCAGGGGCTACGCGGTGGGATCGCACCGAGGAGATACCCTCGTGCGATTCCACCGGCTCCCCCTGGGGTATTCATGCGGCGCAGAGACTGCCGACAGGCTTCCCATCGTGGCTCACCGTGGACGTGCCTGACCTGGGTGAGGATTGCCACGGCGTGTCTTCTGCTAGTAAGCGCCGCGGCGCGACTGAACGCGGCCCAAGGCAACGCCTACGATCAGGCGCGTGACATCCGCCCGATTCTTTCGGACAACTGCTTTTCTTGCCACGGGCCGGACGAAGAGTCCCGCGAAGCCGACCTGAGGCTCGACTTGGATGAAGGGATCGAGTCGGCTTTCCGTAGCGATGCTGAATCGAGCGAGGGGTGGCGGCGGGTTCATTCCACGGATGAGTGGGAGGTGATGCCCCCACCAACCTCCGGCAAAGATCTCACGGCATCGGAGATCCGTAAAATCGAAGCCTGGGTCTCTGCGGGAGCGCCTTGGTCGGGGCATTGGTCGTTTAGCCCTCCTCGTCGCGTGACCCCACCGATCGTAGCCGGACGCGATCCGACGAGTGCGATTGACTCATTCGTTCTCCATCGACTGAAAGCAGCAGGGTTGAGCCCCTCACCAACTGCTTCGAAAGCGGTTCTGCTGCGGCGTGTGTCCTTCGACCTAACCGGTCTGCCGCCGACACTATCGGAAATTGACCTCTTCTTGAAGGATGATTCTCCGGACGCCTACGAGAGGGCGGTCGATCGGCTGTTGGCGTCTCCGCATTTTGGAGAGCGGTTTGCCTCGCTTTGGCTCGATGCGGCGAGGTACAGCGACACCTACGGCTACCAGCGCGACGAGGACCGGCGTGTCTGGCCGTGGCGTGATTGGGTCGTTTCGGTACTCAACAAGAATATCGCCTACGACGAATTCCTCCGACTGCAACTCGCTGGGGACCTCATTGCATCGCCGACAAAGGAATCCATTTTAGCGACGGCTTTCAACCGCCTTCATGGGCAGAACACCGAAGGGGGGAGCATCCCCGCGGAGTTTCGCATGGAGCACGTCGCAGACCGTACTCAGACCGTCGCGACCTCAATGCTCGGGCTCACGATGGAGTGCTGCCGCTGCCACGATCACAAGTACGACCCTCTATCGTTAAAAGACTACTACGCCCTGTCTGCGTTTTTCGACAAGATCGACGAGAACGGAATCATCTCCTTCTTTACTCCGACCACTCCGCCGCCAACCCTGAAGATGCCAAGCGACAAACAGCAGGCAAGAATTACGCGGCTTTGCCAGGCAGTCACTGAGGCCGAGCAGGGAGTCGCTCGCGTAGCCAGCCAGCAGAAAGATCGTGTCCGGCGACCATCTTCGAGCGCCGACTGGCCCCTCCCCAAACCTACCGCGGTGGCGAGTTTTGACGCCCATGTTGCTCCGCCCAACCAGCTTGTCGAAGGCCGACATGGGTCGGCGGTTCGCCTGACGGGTGACGACGAGCTCGCCGCCTTCAAGGGCGGTTCATTCGATCGCGAGGACCCCTATTCCTTGTGTGTTTGGGTGCGAGCCGACCAGAAGCACGAGCGAGCGGTGATTGTTCACGCGACCAGAGCCGCCCTCGACTCGGGTAGCCGTGGTCACGAGTTGATCCTCGAGGACGGGCGGCTCAGCGCGTCCCTGACGCACTTCTGGCCCGGCGACGCAATCCGCGTGCGGGCTGTCTCCCCGATCCCACTCGACCATTGGGTTCACGTGGCGGTCACGTACGACGGATCAAGCCGCGCCGAGGGGATGCGTCTCTATGTGGATGGCGGTCTGGTCTCGACGGAGGTTGTTCGTGACTGCCTAACCAGGAGCCCAGTCGACCCCGAGGTCAATCGCATCGCGGTCGGCGCTCGCTACCGCGACCGCGGGTTTACTGGTGGGGAAGTTGACGAACTCTTGCTCTACGACCGTCGGCTCTCAGCCCTAGAGATCTCAGCGATTGCTGGCGAAGGATCGGTTGACGGAGCCGCCGCGGCGACGACCGACGAATTGCTCGAACACTATCTGCTGACGCAATGCGACGAGTACGCGCGCGCGCTCGAGAGACTACGCGATCGTCGCCATGAGTTGTTCGCAGTCGAGAATACGGTAGATGACATCATGGTCATGCGGCAATTCCCGGGGGCGGAGCCGAGCCGAATCCGATTGCGCGGGGCTTACGATCAGCTCGGCGACGTTGTAGAGCCTAACACCCCGGCGTTCCTGCCAGCGCTCCCGGATAGCACGCCCGCTGATCGGCTTGCATTGGCGAAGTGGATGGTCGATCCGATGAATCCGCTTACATCTAGGGTAGCGGTCAACCGGTTCTGGCAGGCAGTTTTTGGTGAAGGCTTCGTCCGCACCCCTGGCGACTTCGGTGCCCAGGGAGATCCGCCGTCTCACCCGGATTTGCTCGATTACCTGGCGGTAGATTTCGTTGAGAGCGGCTGGAATATCAAAAAGCTTATCAAACAGATGGTGCTCTCCGAGACCTACCAGAGATCAACCCACACCGACGCGGAGTCGATCGCAATCGACCCGGAGAACCGCCTCCTGGGTCGATCGACGAGGCGGCGTTGGCCAGCGGAGATGCTCCGCGACAACGCCTTGGCCGTTAGCGGCTTGCTCGTCATGTCGGTCGGGGGCCCGCCGGTCCGCCCCTACGAGGTAGAGGTCTCATTCTCGCCGGCGCCAAGACAGACGGGCGAGGGGCTCTACCGTCGGAGCCTCTACACCTATTTTAAGCGGTCGGCGCCTGTGCCGGTGCTCACCGCGTTCGACGCCCCCGACCGCTCGGTATGCAGGATGTCTCGCGAGCAGACGCAGTCGCCAATGCAGGCGCTTGTGCTCCTGAACGGCACTCAGTTCGTCGAGGCCGCCCGGGTTTCTGCCGAGAGTGCAGTATCCGAGTGCGGCGCTGACCGAGCAGCGGTTGTCGAGCGTCTGTTTAGGTTGTACACAAGTCAGCGGCCCAGTTCAGATGAACTGGGGGTGCTCACTGAGCTGCTCGACCGACAGCGTGACCACTTCCGTGAGCGAGGCGACGATGCCCGCGCCCTCCTTTCGGTAGGTGATCGCAAGCGAGACGAGCAATTGGAAGTCGCGCAGGTAGCGGCAGCGACCATTGTGACGCAGGTTATCATGAACTGCGACAAGTGCGTGACGCGGCAGTAAGGAGAGCATCTACCGGCTGGCGGAGCCTAGAGGATGTCAATGAAACACCAACAGAACACACGCTGCACCGGCCGGGAGGCAACGGTGGGGATGTCGCGCCGTGAGATGCTCCACCGGAGCTGCTACGGGCTCGGCGCCGCCGCGCTGCACCAACTTCTGGCCGGCGAAGCCAATGGGGGCGCCGCTACTAAGAACTTGACCGCCACCGCGAGTCGTGTCATTTTTCTGTTCCAGTCTGGCGCCCCCTCGCAGATGGACCTCTACGACTACAAGCCGCTGCTCAACGAGCGTCAGGGGCAGGAGTTGCCAGACAGTGTCCGCCAAGGACAGCGGCTCACCGGCATGAGCGCCAACCAGTCGAGCATGCCACTCGTCGGATCACCGTACCGATTCGCGAGGCACGGCCAATCGGGGATGTGGTTTAGCGAATTGCTTCCGCACACCGCTCAGATCGCCGACGATCTTTGTGTCGTGAAGTCGATGCACACCGAGGCAATCAACCATGGGCCCGGTGTTTCCTTCTTCCAATCTGGTTCCCCATTCCCCGGGCGCCCCAGCATTGGGGCGTGGGTTGATTACGGATTAGGAAGCGAGAACAAGAACCTCCCGGGCTTTGTTGTCCTGACCACCAAGCACAAGGGGGGGCAGCCCCTCGTATCGAGCTACTGGGGCAATGGATTTCTTCCGTCCGAGCATCAGGGGGCGAGGTTCCGCAGCGGCGACAACCCGATCCTCTACCTCGACAACCCAGCCGGGGTAGACGCGGAGTGCCGCCGTGACACCCTCGACGCCCTAGCGAGCCTCCACAAAAGCCAGGCGCGGGGCGAACCGCACGGCGAGATCGAATCTCAGATCGCCCAGTACGAACTGGCGTACCGCATGCAGATGGCAACGCCCGAGGTGCTGGACCTGAGCGGCGAGTCTCAATCAACCTTCGACCTCTACGGTGAGGATGCCCGCGAGCCGGGGACTTATGCCTCGAACTGCCTATTGGCGAGGCGTCTGGCCGAACGTGGCGTGCGATTTATCCAGCTCTACCACCAGGATTGGGACCACCACGAAGCCCTCCCGAAGCAATTGCCCCGCCTCTGCCGTGAAACCGACCGGGCTTCGGCGGCGCTCGTATCCGACCTCAAGCAGCGGGGGCTCCTGGAGGATACGCTAGTGGTCTGGGCCGGGGAATTCGGGCGTACCAACTACTGCCAAGGAAAGCTCGTCCCTAACAACTTTGGGCGGGACCACCACCCCAAATGCTTCACTCTGTGGGCGGCCGGCGGCGGGTTCAAGGCCGGCGCCGTGCACGGAGCCACCGACGATTTTTGCTACAACATCGTCGACCGCCCGGTTTCGGTCTACGACTTCAACGCGACGTTGTTGTACGTTTTGGGGATCAACCATACTCGACTGACGTATCGCTACCTCGGACGCGACTTTCGATTGACTGATGTCCACGGCGAGGTGCGGCATGAACTACTCTCCTAATAATGAATCCTCGATGATTTCGCGACGCCCTTACGACAATGGTTTGGTGGTCATGCCCCGCAGAGCGGCCCGTCGCGAATGGCGCGCGTCCCGCCGTCGTCTACTGTTGAAATCGCTCGCCGCCGTACTGGCTGCGGCGGCGGCCTGCATCGCAAACGAAGCGGCGCAAGCAGACGACAGCGTCCCCGAGCTCTCTCACCTCGTGCGGCCGATCTTGTCGGATAAGTGCTTCTACTGCCACGGGCCCGACGAAGCGAATCGCCCGACCGACCTTCGTATGGATACCCCGGAGGGGATCCGCCAAGCATTCGATGGCGGCCTGAAAAAGAGCCTCGCGTGGCGCCGGATTGCCGCCGACGACGATGCCGATAGGATGCCCCCGGCCGGCTCGCACAAGCCATTGACCGCCGCGGAAAAGCAGACGCTCCAGGATTGGGTCGCAGCGGGCGCGGTTTGGTCGCCGCACTGGGCGTTCGTCCCACCAGTCAAGGCCGAACCCCCCAGAGAGTATTCCGCCCATCCGGTCGACGCCTTCGTGCGTCGCCGCCTGCATCGCGAGGGCCTCGCGCCCTCCGGGCGGGCCTCGAGGGAAAAGCTGATCCGCCGCGTCACTTTCGACCTTCACGGACTGCCGCCCACGATCGAAGAGATCGACGACTTCGTTCAGGATACCCGGCCCGACGCTTGGGGGCGCGTGATCGACCGCCTCCTCGCCTCACCACGTTACGGCGAGCGGATGGCGGTCTCTTGGCTCGATGGGGCCCGCTACGCCGACACCAACGGGTATCAGAACGACTTCCGTCGCACGATGTGGCCCTGGCGTGATTGGGTGATCAACGCCTTTAACCGCAACATGCCGTTCGACCAATTCACGATCGAACAGATAGCGGGGGACCTCCTTCCGGAGCCGACTAATGAGCAACGCATCGCGTCCGGCTTCAACCGCAACAACCGAACCGTCACCGAGGCCGGATCGATCCCTGAAGAATGGCTCGTGGAGAACGTGATCGACCGCGTCGAAACCACATCGACCGTGTTTCTTGGGCTAACGATGGGCTGCGCGCGGTGCCATGACCACAAATTCGACCCCATATCGCAGCAAGAGTTCTATGAGTTCTACGCGTTCTTCAACAACATCGAAGAGGAAGGGGTCTACTCCGAGGTGCGCGGCAATGTCGGCCCGGTAGTTGAGTGCCTAAGCGAGGCCGACCGGCTCGAACTCGCTCGCCTGGAGTCGCGAGTGCGTCTTGAGACCAAGTCGCTAGCCGAAAGCCGGTCGTCGGCGATAGCTTCGTTGAGGGAATGGGCGGTCGAGACGCCACTCCCCCGAGCGATTCCCACTACTGCCGCGGTGCGGCTGGACGGCGCTCCATTTGCGGCGGTGGCCGAACATGAAAAGGTCGTCTCGCCCAACGCGGCAAGCCATCTTCCCAAGACCGAAAACGCCTTCCTGGGACCCGTCGCGACGCTCGAGGGCGATCAGTGGCTGGAGTACGAGGGCTTGTTCGAGCCCCACGCCGACCGCCCGTTCACCCTGACCGCGTGGGTCAAGCGACTGGGGGGAGGAGTGATACTTTCCAAGATGGCCGACAGCGACGCCTATCGGGGCATCGACTGGATGCTGGACGAAGGGAACCACCTTGTCACCCACTTCATTGACCGCTGGCCAGAGAGCGCACTGAAGATGACGACCAAGAAACCCCTGGCCGAGGGTGTGTGGACCCACGTCGCGGTCGCCTACGACGGGAGCTCGAAGCCGTCGGGCGTTTCGATCTTCTTCGGGGCCGAACCGCAGCCGACGATCACGAACAACAACTCCCTCTCGGGCCCGCTGCAAACGGGCCAGCCCTTCCGCATCGGGCGGCGTTCGGGTGGCTCGATGCTGCACGGCAGCGTTGCGCGTATTCGCGTCTTTGACTACGTCTTGTCGGGCGATGAGCTGAGTGAGATTATCGCCAGCGATCTGCTGAGTGCGCCCGCGACGAGGAAGTTCGCCGAGGCGTCGACAGGGAGCCAGGCCGCAGAGACCAAGACGTCCGTCGAGAATGTCTTGCTCGCTGAGTACTCCGCGATCGTCGATCCCAACGGCGGCAACGAGTACGCCAAGGCCAGCAGCCGACTCGAGGAAGCCCGGCGCGCGGCAGACGAGTTCCGCGAAAACATCCCAACCTGTATGGTCATGCAGGAACGTGAGACTCCCCGCGAGACGTTTGTCTTGAGCCGGGGCCAGTACAATCAACCAGACCTGCAGCGCCAAGTCTTTCCGTCAGTACCGACGTTTCTGGGGGCCCTGCCGTCGGGTCGCGCCGATCGCCTGGCGCTTGCCGAGTGGATCGTCTCCCGCGACAACCCCCTGACCGCCCGTGTCGTGGCGAATCGCCTCTGGGGGAGATTCTTCGGGAGGGGACTCGTCAAGACGGAGGAAAACCTGGGCGTCCAATGCGACCCTCCGTCCCACCCCGAGCTGCTCGACTGGCTAGCGGTTGAGCTCATGGACTCGGGTTGGGACCTCCAGCACCTTACGCGGCTGGTGCTCACGAGCAAAACGTATCAGCAGTCGACCGTCGCCGACCCCGAACGGTACCGAGAAGAACCGGACAATCGTCTACTCGAGCGGGGTCCGCGGCGCCGTCTGCAGGCAGAGTTTGTCCGCGATCAAGCATTGTCGGTCGGGGGTTTGCTCACCGACCGAATAGGCGGGGCCTCGGTGTTCCCCTACCAGCCCAGCGGGTTGTGGGACGAGCTTGCCGGTGGCGCCAACGAGGGGTCCTACAAACAGTCACGCGGCCCGGACCTCTATCGACGCTCTTTGTATACCTATCGTAAGCGGACCGTGCCCCACCCGACCACGGCCGTATTCGATGCGCCGGGTTTCGAGATTTGCACCGTTAAGAGGTCTTTGACAAACACCCCGCTCCAGGCGTTGGCCCTGCTCAACGACCCGACCTACGTCGAGGCCGCCAGAAAGCTGGCCGAGCGGATGATCCTCGAGGGGGGCCAAAACCCTCGCGACCGCGTCAGTTATGGCTTCCGACTGGTCACGTCGCGGCGGCCCTCGGAGCTCGAAGTCACCCAACTGTGTGCTTCGCTGGAGAAACAAAAAGCCCATTTTGCGGGCGCTGAAGAACGGGTCGACCAGTTCCTTGTTACGGGCGACGCCCACCCCGATCCCTCACTGGACCGACCGGAACTCGCCGCCTATGCGATTATTGGGAGCCTGCTGCTAAATCTCGACGAGTCGATCACTACGGAATAGCCCTGATGCAAACCGATAGCGCCCTCCATTCCGCACAGCAATGCAACCGCCGCCGCTTCCTGCTTCAGACCGCCGGCAGTTTGGGCGGGGCGGCCCTGGCATCCCTTACCAGCCAATCGGCCACGTCGTCTAGCGCCGGCGGCCTGAACCTCCACAATCCGCCGAGAGCCAAGCGGGTCATCTACCTCTTCCAATCGGGGGCCCCCTCGCAGTTTGAGAGCTTCGACTACAAACCCGCGCTTGCCAAACTTGCCGGCAAAGACCTGCCCGACTCAGTGCGCGACGGGCAGCGACTTACGGGCATGACCAGCGGGCAGGACCGTTTCCCTATCGTCCCTTCGTTGTTCCCGTTTCGGAAGCATGGCGAGTCTGGCGCCGAGATCTGCGACCTCTTTCCACACACCGCAAAGGTCGCGGACGACCTGCTCATTGTTAGATCGATGAAGACTGAGGCGATCAACCACGACCCAGCGATCACGTTCTGTCAGACCGGTTCGCAGGTTGCGGGGCGTCCGAGCATGGGCGCCTGGGTTGCCTACGGTCTCGGGAGCCTCAACGACGACCTGCCGTCGTACGTCGTGATGCTGTCGCGTGGTAGTGGGCGGGCCGCGGGGCAGCCGCTCTACGATCGGCTGTGGGGCAGTGGATTCCTCCCCTCGAGCTACCAGGGTGTCAAGCTCCGCGCCGCCGCGGACCCAGTCCTCTACCTGACTGATCCAGCGGGTTGCAACCGCGCGCAGCGGAGAGACCTACTCAACGACCTCGGGCAGCTGAATTCCTACCACCACGAACAGGTTGGCGACCCCGAGACGCTGGCGCGCATCGCTCAGTACGAGATGGCTTTCCGGATGCAGTCGTCCGTTCCCGACCTCACCGACATCTCCGACGAGCCGAAGCACGTGCTTGATATGTACGGCGAAGACGTCCACAAGCCCGGCACCTACGCTCGCAACTGCCTCCTAGCAAGGCGTCTCGCCGAACGCGACGTCCGCTTCATTCAGCTCTACCACATGGGGTGGGACCAGCACAACGACCTGCCCAACCATATGGGAAAGCAGTGCAAGGACACCGATCAACCACAGGCCGCCCTGATTGCCGACCTGAAGCAACGGGGTTTGCTCAATGATACCCTCGTTGTCTGGGGCGGCGAGTTCGGCCGCACGGTCTACTGTCAGGGCGAGCTATCCGCGAACAACTACGGCCGCGACCACCACCCCCGGTGCTTCAGCATCTGGATGGCTGGCGGTAGCGTCAAGGGCGGGGTGACCTACGGAGCAACCGATGACTTCTCGTACAACATCGTCGAAAAGCCCGTCGAGGTTCACGACTTGAACGCAACGATCCTATACCTGCTCGGGATCGACCACACTCGGCTAACCCACCGTTTCCAAGGACGCGATTTCCGACTCACGGACGTACACGGAAACATCATGCGGGACTGGTTGGCCTAGCGGCCGCGGGGCCGTCGGGCCCTAGGATCCCTCGCCCGCTAAGGAACGACTCTCGGACGGTTGGCGAGGGTGCTGCCTGCGGTCCCGAGTTGCGCTCGAGTCGTCCCGCCGATCTCCTCTCGGATTCCCATTCGCCGGCGTAAGGTCAAGAAACTCGTCCGACGCCAGATTTTGCGAGTTCACGCCGCCGCCCGGTAGTAGTGCTTGAGTATCCCGCCAAGCCGTTCACAACACCGAGTCAAGCCGTCCGGCGGCGGCTCTTCTGGGTCTGCAATCAATCGGTTGTCGAGCCCCTGATGATTTCGCTCCGCGTGGTAGTGCTTGAGGTACTCACAGACGGCATTCTGCAACGCGTCCTCGCCAAAGAAGATCATTCGATCGAGACACTCTTCCTTGATGCTCCGCATAAGCCGCTCAATGTACGCGTTCAGGTTGGGCGTCTTGGGAGGCAGCCGAAGCGAGTGCACACCGCCGTGGCCGACCGTGTTTCGGAACGCGGCGGAGAACTTCGTATCTCGATCCATGATGAGCAGGCGTGAGTCTTTCAGGAAGCCATCTTCGTCGTCGATCAGGTTCCTGCCGATCTGCTGCATCCACGCGTCGTTTGGTGCGGTTGTGCATCCTGCAAAATAAGCCCGCCGCGTCTTTGGCTGGATCACGAAAAGCAAGTAAAAGGTGATCAATCCCCGCGGCGCCCAGACTTCGACACTTGTGAAGTCGACCGCGGCTAACTGGTCCCAATGGGCTTTGAGGAACTCCTTCCAAGGCGTCCGCTTCTTCCGGAGCGGTGCGGGTTCCAGGCCGTGGGCCTTCAAGACATTGGCGACGGTCGAATCGGAGACCTCGTGGCCGACGTTCGCCAACGCTCCCTGAATCCGGTGGTAGCCCCAAGAGCGGTTCTCTTTGGCGAAGCGGACAATCAGATCCGTGACCTCCCGGGAGATCGGGCGACGACCTGCCTTCTTCCGCCGCTCGCTGTAGTCCCACTTCTGCGCCACAAGTTTCCGGTGCCAACGCAGGATCGTGTCCGGCGTGAAAATCGTCGTGATCGACTCCAAGCCCTTCCTTCCCTTTGACCGCCAACCTTCGGCGTTGGTCGTCGGTCAGCAGAATCCGCTTTTTTCCAATCTGCTCGCGTAAGACGCGGTTCTCCGTGCAGAGGTAGTCGATCGCTACGATCTGCTGCCGGTTGACCCAGCCGACCGCCCAGACGAAGGCGAGATGCCAGGGTTGCAGGGGCGTGGTCATCGGGCCTCCTTGCGAGTCGTGCCTGGGGACCCCAGATTACCCGATTCCGGACCCAGTATCTCGGCCGAGATTGATGGACTCTCCCGCCAAAAGAGACTGCAAATCAAGGCGATTCGCGTCGGCTGAGTTTTTGGACCATACGCGTTCCCGACCTTGAATCAACGGGCTGGCTCGTTGGACAACCTTCTTGAACAGGACGCTACCCCGCGACTTCGATCTCCGCCCGCCGATGCCGAGAACTATTGCCCAATAGAGTCGTGGGTCGCGTGCTGACCGTCTTCATACGGTCGGCGTCAGATTTCGGACCATCGTTTCCCTCAGAATCGTTGACACTCTGAGGGGCAGTGAGAAGTCGACGCCTCGATGGGAGGCTGACCTGCGAAAGAGCCAAGTCGTGGGCGTCGGACCTCCGTGAATCTGATGAATACGTAGACCGTGACAAGATCGCTTGGGCCCGTCCACCGGATGTGCTCCGAATCGCGGCGAACTCTGCAAGCGTCATAGCCGGCTGGCTTGACAGAGACAAGGGAAGTGTAGTCGAAGGGTCTCCTACAATCGTCCCGCGCGCCAACGCTGCCGCGGGCAAAGCAACTGGGGCGGCTGCGGCCACTATGGCGTCGCGCAAGAGGGCGTAGTCTCCGGCGTCGACTACCATGTTCTTATTGCCATCCGCGAGCAGTTCCGTAGCGGATCCGTAGGCAGTTTTCCAGGTCAGTAGGTCGTTGCTATCAACCAATCCGTCGCCGTTGTAGTCGCCGGTAATCCCCGACCCGACCACCAGGTAGACAGTCGCCGGGGAGGAGTTCTGCACGAAGTCGTTCGCGAAGTATCTAAAACTGTCGGTCCCGGCAAAGCCCGGATCGGGCGTGTACGTGATGGCCCCGTTCGGGGCGAGCTGCAGCTGGCCGTGTGTGGTGGAGGTCTCGAGCACGGCGACCACGTCGCCGCCCTCGGGGTCGATGTCGTTGGTGAGCACGTTTGCATCGACGCCGATCGGCGAGTTGGTCTGGACGTCGAAGCGGTCGCCCTGGGCGAGGACCGGCCCGTTCGCGCCGACCTGGTCCCAGACCCAGCTCCACCAGTCGGACAGCAGCGTCACGACGAGCTGCTGCAGGTCCGTTTCCGGTGGCGGCTCGGTCTGGCTCGCGACAAAGTCCTCCCACAGGTACGGGTCGGCCGACAGGAAATCACCGGGGTAGCAGAAAAAGCCGGCCAGCTCGGGGTCGGGGCAGGCAAACGGGTGGGCGTTCGGGTCGTCGGGGTCGCCGGCGAACGGGTCCGAGAACGCGGCGCCCGCCAGCCGGTAGGTGACCGGCGTGGAGAGCGGCTCGTAGAGCGAGACCGTGTTGAAGTCGGCGGTGTACTCGCCCGGCGGCAGCAGCACAGCAAGCTGAGAACGCGTGGTCCCCGCGGGGCCGGCGATCCGGTAGACCGCCTCGCCGTCGGAGGTCCGGATCGTGGCGACGACCGCGCTCAGCGGGGCGCCACCGGTGGACTCGAGGAGGAAGTGGAACAGCTGTGGCTCGGCCACGTAGAAGGTGTGGGTCACGCCGAAGTCGGTCGGGGCGAGGGTCCCCTCGGCAAACGTCGGCAGCGACAGCGAGGCGTCCTGGAACGAGGCGGTCAGCTCGTAGTTGCCGGTGTTGAAGAAGCCGTCGGGGTCGTCGGCCTGGATGCCGATGTAGTAGTCCTCCGACGGCAGCACGCCGCTCACCTGCAGCACGAGCTGGCCCGATCCGTTCATCAGCAGTTCGGTTGGCAGGAGATTGCCGTCGTGGTTGTTGACCGTAACCCTGGGGACGAGTCCGCCGGCCTCCAGCGAGCGGACAGCGACGGTCAGCGTGCCGGTCGGACCGGCAAAGACCTCAGGGCTGTCGACCTCGAAGAAGTCGACGTCGTCGGCCGTGGTGATGGCGCCCTGGATGGAGTAGCGGGCGCCGACCGCGAAGTCGGCGTCGAGCTCCAGCACCGCCGCGCCGCCGAAGGTGTTGTTCTCGTGGTCTTCCTGCTCGAAGAAGTCGTCCTCGTCGGGCTCGAGCACCTTGGAGATCTGTTTGGGAGTGAGCTTGCGGAGCGAACCGTCCGCGTACCGCTCGATGAGCGCGTCGGGGACCTCGTTGAGGTCATCGAAGGTGGTGGTGAGCGAGTAACCGCCGCGTTCGTAGTCGGCTCCGGCGGCCGCCTTGACCTCGATATAGTAATCGCGGCCGTCGACCGAGGTCGGCAGCGTGATTGTGAGCGTGTCGCCGCCCATGCTGGTCGACGCGGCGGTGGCGATGGGCTGTTGGCTATCGTCGTAGATCGTGACCTCGGGCGTCAGCAGGCTGATGCCCGCGGTGCGGACCTCGAACGTCAGCGGCCCGGTGTAGTTGTCCAGGTTCGGCAGCCGGAAGAAGTCGACGTCGGCGGCGGAGCTGATGTCGGCGTAGAGGATCGACGGGACCTTGCCGGCGTCGGTTGGCGGGGTGTCCTCGATCGCGATCCGCGACGCCGAGGTGATGACGTTGTTGTCGGGGTTGTTGCGGTTGTCGAGCGTCTCGTACAGGTCGGCGGAACGGACGCCGTAAAGGTCCTGCAGGTTTGCGACGTCGGTCGTCGTGGGCTGGGTGGCGGTCGGGATAGGCCCGGGGTGGAGCGGCGAGTTCGGGTCCGCGCTGTCCTCGAGCCCGAACACGTTGCCCGCCTCGTGCAGGGCGATCGCGTAGATGTCGTCGACGCTGGTAAAGTTGAACTGGGTGTTGAACAGGACATCGCCCAACCAAGAGCCGCCAACCACGCCGTCCATCGGCACCGAGACCGCGCCGATCGAGGGGTCCAGCAAGACTGCGCCGACGCGGATGTCGCCGAAGCGGGGGTCGCCCAGCGAGGCGCCGGGCGAGCCAAACGCCTGGCCGCCGTCGTCGCAGAGGCCGATGTCGGCGTTCGTGTGCACGGCCCACGACTGGAAGGCAGACAGGATGGCCTGCTTCCAGGTCGCCTCGGGGGCGATCGCGTTGAAGGCGGCGTGCAGCGCGCTCGACTGCCCGGCGGCGTCGACCCCGTCGGCCACGAAGCTGAGGGAAAGGTACGCGTCGTTCGCCAGCGTCAGCCCGTCGCCGTCGAGCAGCTCCCTGCGTTCGAGAGGCTCGAACTGCAAGGGCAGGCGGTTCTTGGAATTGTAGAGTCGGTGTCTCATGAACGCGAAGCAGTTAAAGTTGTTTAGGTCCCGGCGGGCCGGCGGCGGTCTCGGCGGCGGGCGCGGAAGGTTTGGGCATCGACAAGCGGAGGCTTGCGCCGATCAGCTCCCGGTAGGCCGGCAGGCGACGCAGCGCCGCCAGGTCGGGGTCTTTGGCGGCGCGGAGCCCCAGACGCGGCTCCTTGGCGAACGCAGCCTGCAGCCAGTCAACCGCCTTCGCGGCGTCCGAGTCGACGCTCGCCGAGGTCAGCGAGTAGACGCAGGCCTGCTGCAGAGCGTCGATCGGGGTCGCCTGCTCGGGCGCGAGCTCGGGCAGGGCGGCGAGGGCGGCCGCCCGGTCGCCGGCCCGGGCGTGGAGCACGGCGAGCGAGAGCTTGGCGGTCGGGTCATGGGGGCGGAGCTGGGCGAGCCGTTGGGCGTGCCGCATCGCGTCGGCCGGGCGGTCCAGCCGGTCGGCGAGCACGAAGATCAGGTTCTTGTGCAAGCTCACCGAGTTCGGGAACAATGCCGCGCCACGCTGCAGCTGTTCGGCGGCCTGCTCGGGATCGGTGGTCGCCAGGGCCATGCCGCGGGCGGACCAGCCGAGGTCGTCGCGTGGCTCGAGGGTGAGGCCCCGCTCAACGTCGGACTTGGTGCCCTGGGCGTTGCCGAGCGACCTGCGGAGATCGGCCCGCAGCAGCCACGCGCGGCAGTCGGAGTTGTCGATCTCCAGGGCGCGGGTGGCGTCCTGTTCGGCGGACTCGAACTGGCCAATCCCGCGGGAGGCGACCGCCCGATTGAGCAGCACACACGCGGTCTGCGGCGAGCGCGACAGTGCAGCGGAGAAGTCATCGACGGCCAAGGACTGGCGGCCCGCCTGCACGCGGGCGAGGCCGCGGTTGTAGTAGCCGGCCATCGCATCCGGCTGCAAGGCGATCAGCGCCGTGTAGGCCGAGTCGGCGTCGTTCAGTCTGCCGGTGGCGGCCAGCGCGTTGCCGAGCAGCAGCCACCGAACCGGGTCGGAGGCGTACGCCGCGTCGACCTCGGTCAGCAGACGGATCGCGCCTGCGTAATCACGGGACGTCATCAAAGCCGCGGCGGCCGCGATCGGGTCGGAAGAACCCAGGCTAGGTTGCAGTCCAAGAGGCGCGACGGCGCCGCTGTCGCCGTGCTGCCGGCGGTCGAGTTCTGCGAGCAGGTGGCTGAGGTTTTGCGTCTCCCGTGCGACCGCAGCGGCCTGCTCGGCGGTGAGCAGCCCGAGCCGCGTCGCGTGGGGCGGGGCGAACCGCGCCAGCGCCAGCTCGGCGGCGGCCGAACCCCGCGACCAGATCTCTGGCTCGCTGCCGGGCGTGTGCAGCATCAGCCGGGCGGCGAGGGCGTCGTTGTCGAAGGCGTCGAACTCACGCTGGGCCTCGACGCGTTCCAAGCGGTGGCTCCGGTTCAAGGCAATGCCGCTGACGGCGGCGATGCCGGCCGCCAGGGCGAGCATGCCGGCCCAACGCAGCGTGGTGCGGTTTCGGCGGCCCCACTTTGCCAGCCGCTGTCGGCTGGCCGGCTCGCCGGTGTGGCGGAGCGGCAGGTCGTCGAGATGGCGGGCGAGGTCGTCGGCGAGCTCGGCGGCCTGGTAGCGGTCGGCGGGGTCCGCGGCGAGCGACTTCCGCAGCAACGCCCGCACCGTGGGCGACAGCGCATCCGCGGCCGGACTTTCGAGCGAGAACCGGCGGCGCTCCTCCGCGAGCGTCTCGAGGTTGAGGGCGGCGGGTTCTGGTGCTTTGGCGCCGGGGCCGAGGGTCCCGGGCGGGAACGGCGCCTTGCCGGTGACCAGCTGGTAGAGCAGCACGCCAAGCGAGTAGACGTCGCTGGCGGGACGAACGGCCTGGCCGCGGCTGAGCGCGTCCAGGTGTTCGGGCGCCAGGTAGGGCAGGGTGCCGCCCACGACGAGCGTCTGCGTGTCGGCCGCCGTGCTGTCCGACGCCAGGTTGAAGTCGAGCAGCCGCGCGACGCCGTCGTCGCCCAGCAGGATGTTGGCCGGCTTGATGTCGGAATGGACGATGCCGCGGGCGTGGGCGTGGGCCAGACCGTCGGCGAGCTGGCGGACGATCTCGAGGGCGGCTCGTTCGGCGGTGGGCTGCGACCGGCGTTCGGCCTTCTCGGCTCGGCGGAGCGAACGTGGTTTGGCTCCGGGCTTGGGCGCCTTGATGGTCTCGTCGAGGCGTTTGGCGAGCGTCGAGGCGAGATCGCCGCGGGCGCCGGCCCCGGTGAACGCCGCCAGCGTCTGGCGGCCGAGGTACGGCATGCAGATACCGAGCCAACCCTCGTGCGTGTGCATCGAGTAGATCGGCGTGATATTCGTGTGGTGGAGCTTGGCGAGTCGCTGCGCCTCGACCGACCGCTTGGGCGTAATCTTCAGCACGACCTCGCGGGAAGAAAGCTCGTGCTGGCGCGAGACGAACACCGCGCCGAAGGCGCCACGGCCGAGCAACTCGACCAGCTCGAACCCGGCGAACTGGTCACCGACCTGCGGTTCCTCGGGCCGCGACGTCGCGGCGTCCGGCACGGACCCGCTGGGCCAGTGGGCGGCGTCGATCGAGTACTCCGCCGCGACCTGCTCGGGCCTCAGCTGCTCGCCCGATCGCTTCCGCAGGCGGTACTCCTCGAAGGCCGCCGGCGCGAGCACGCTCGGGGTGGCGAACATCGCCGGCACGACCGCCTGGTAGTCGCGGAGTCGGGCGGGCTCGCCACGCAGCGTGCGTCGCTCGAGGTCGACCCGGACCATCTCGGTGACGATCTCGGCGAACGCGGGGTGGTCCGCCGCGGGCAGGTAGGCGGCGAGCGCGTCGGGGCCGACCGCGTGCGCATCGCTCTCGAACGCCTCGACGTAGAGGTCGAGGTCGTCGCCGGCCGGCTCGTGATCAGTGGGCGTTAGTGGCTTCATCAATCAGCCCCCGCAGACGGGTTCGGAAGGTCTGCAAGACTCGCTCGATGGTTCGTTCGGTTCGCTGGGTCGTGGCCGCGATCTCGCTCTGCTTGTAGCCCTCGATCCGCAGCCGCACGATCTGGCGGTGGATCGGCGGCAGCGACGCGGTCACTTCGTCAATCACTTCTTCCAGGGAGGCGATCGCCAGGTCGGGATTTTCCAAGCCGGGAAGCAGGTTCATCTGCGAGGTCTCGGCCTGTTGGGTCGACCCGACGTTCCGCCGTTGGGCGCGGTGGTAGGCGGCCAGCTTGCGGATCTTGTTTAGTCCCAACACCAGCAGCAGTCGCCACAGCTCCTCGCCGTCAGGCAGGTCGTACTCGCCGCCCTGCACGCGACGGAAAAAGGTGCGGAAAACCGACTGAACGACGTCGTCCGAATCGAACCGCGTCGCCAGATCGCTTCCCGTGTTGCGGTCTGCCAAACGCTGCAGCTTCAACGCGTACCGAGAGTACAGGGCCGTCGCAGCGTCCTCTTCGCCCGCGCGGAACCGCCGGATCAATGAGCCGTCGGAGCGGTTAGCGGGCATAGGTTCTGGCTTGGGTTGTTGGGAATAGACGTTGTGCCGACTAGCTCCAACGTAAGAAGAGCCCCGTTGGTCACGCCCTGCCGACATGGATTCTTGGAGAATCCGCAATTTGTTGATGGCGCCCGGCTTACCCGCCAATTTTAGTCAGCCGACCCAGGAACTGTCACCTCAATGGCGCCTGAAGCGGCGGGGCCTGCGATTGCCTGGCCATCGGCGGGACGGCGGCGGAGCCGACGTCCATGGCACGTGAATCCCGCAACCGATTTCGAGAATTCAAGCGTCGGATTCTGCCGCTCGTTCCGGCTCCTCTCGTTGGCGAGCGGTGCACGGTGGGCAAGTCCCCGCGGGTGCGGCCTGCCGAATCGCGTGAGGGGGGCGCCGTGTTGTCCCGTGCGGCGACGCAGAAAACGCTTCGCCTAATCATCGTCTTTCCAGCGAGCTGCGAGAATTCCTATGCGGGCAGTGACTTCTGTCGACCCTTGTAACCACGCGACTGGGCAGTCGTCCCAGGAGCTTAGCCCCGCAGTGTTCGTCACGGGCTGTCCACGCTCAGGCACCACCCTGTTGCAGCGGATGCTCAATGCCCACCCGCTGCTTGCAATCTCGAATGACACGCACTTTATACCCCGGGCGTTGGAGAAGGCAGGCGATGATGTCGAGGCCGCGGTGGCCAAGCATGGCGATGTCCCGCTGACGGACGAGTTGGTGCGGCACGCCCGCGAGTATCATCGCATCTATAGGTTGAGGCTGACTGCCGACCAGTTTGACGCCGCCGCGGCGGTTGCGTCGACCTACCGCGAACTCGTGTGCGGGCTCTACGCCGCGTTCGCTGAGAACGAAGGGAAGCAGCTGGCCGGCGAAAAAACCCCGGACTACGTTCGCTGCCTGCCGCTGCTCCACCAATTGTTCCCGTGGTGCAAGTCGATCCACATCGTCCGCGACGGGCGTGACACCGCTATGTCGCTGCGCGAGTGGGCCCGCGACGAACGTGGCCCGGCTAGGTTCGATTTGTGGGCCGAGAATCCTCAGGCGGTCGCCGCGCTGTGGTGGCGGTGGCAGGTGCGGCACGCCATCGCCGCCGAGGAACTGCTCGGTCCGGAGAGGCACCTGACGGTGGTCTACGAGCGGCTGATCACCGACGCCGAGTCGGAGCTGCAGCGGATCAGCGAGTTCCTGGGGCTGCCGCACTCGTTGCAGATGGCGGCGTTTCATCGGGGTAAGACCCGCCCCAACGCGAACCTCTCGGCGAAGCAAGCCTGGCTTCCGGCGACCTCAGGGCTCCGCGACTGGCGGAATCAGATGAGCGAAGAACAGCAGCAGCTGTTCGAGGCCCTCGCCGGGGACGCGCTGCGTGGCTTCGGCTATGAAACCCGCTTCGAACGCGTCCCCGCCGCGATTCAGAGCGAGGCAGACGCGTTGCGGGAAGGCTGGAAGGTGTCGCTCGCGAAGCGACACCCCGCCGACCGCATCGACCAGTAGGGCGGCGGTATCCCAATCCTCTCAGCACGGCAGCGCCGCGCGCCCGTGGCCCGCAGGGGCATCGTGGGCGGTCTGCCGGGTGACCGGCTCTTGGGGCGTCAGGGCGATATTCCCGACTTCCCAGGATTTCTTTGTCGGGTTTGGTCGGCTTAACAGACTCTTCACATTACTCACCTGCTCCATCCGTGTGGTTACGCAACTTCTATGGCAGAGAACTTCGCAAAAATGAAATCGCTTCGAGGCCGCCCTGGCTGGCGGCTGGCTTACGCCGCGCCGGTGCTGGCGTTGCTGTTCTCCTCGCCCGCACGGGGTCAGGTGTCTTGGGCCAACCCCGGGGCAGGGGATTGGTCCAACGGACTCAATTGGAGCTCCGGCGTGACTCCCGGAACTCAGGACGCCGCTTTGGTGGCCAATGGTGGGCATGCGCAGGCCAACGCTAGCGCGGTCGTCGCGGTGAACCGACTGGAAGTTGGCCGCAACGACGGCAGCGGGGCGTTCACCTCCAACGGCGCCGCGGTCGAGATCGACTCGGCGTTCGACGTCGGCGAGGTCACGGGCGCCGCGGCCACTGGCGGACTCAGTGTTTCGAACTCTGGGACGGTTGTCATCCAAGACTCCGCTTTGCTGGAGGTCGGCGTCAACAACGGCGGCGGCGACTTTGATATCGGGCAGACCGGGGCGACCCTCGGCGGGACCGCGTTGAGCATGGCGAGCGTCTCGCTCGTGCGTCACGGCCTGGTCGACATCGCCACCAACCTCGAGGTAGCCCCGGCGTCGGCCGATGCGACCTCGACCTCGACGGCCAATGGTCAGTTTCTGGTGGAAGCCGCCGAGTCGATCAGCATCGCCGCCGAGCTAAATGTTGGTACCGTGAACGGATCCGGCAGGACTTCGTCGACGGCTCTCGCGAGTTTCCAGTCGGTTGGTTCGATGGTGGTAGGCGCCGCGGCGAACATCGGAGTGGCGAAGGGGACCTCGCAGCTCGGCAACTCGGCCGACGCCACACTGACGATCCACTCCTCAAGCGTCCAGATCGGCTTCGCCGAACCGCTCGCCCTTGAAGACTTGAACATCGGCGACGTCTCGACCGTGGGCTCGGGCGTGCTGCACGGTAAGGGGCTGGTACAACTCAATGATTCCCAGCTGACGGTAGGCAACCGGATTGACGTCGCGCGGCTGACCGGTGGCGCGGCCGCCAGCACGACCGACGGTCGCCTCGAGGCGGTCGGCAGCCTTGTGATCGCCGACGATCTTACTGTGGCCGAAGTCGGCGCTGGCGTGCTGGGCACGGCGACCGGCGTGGTCGACCTTTCGAAGTCGCTTGTCGACCTTGGTTCGACGCTCCGGCTAGGTGAGGGATCGACCCTCGAGATCGCCCTCTCTGGCGTCAGCCGTGCCGATGGCAGCGGCGGCCTGCAGTACGCCGCGATCGACGCGGGGTTATTGGCCGACCTGGCTGGCTCGCTGCGGGTGACACTGGCCGACGGGTTCCTGCCGTCGGTGGGGCAGAGCTTTCTGCTGATCGGCACGCCTACTGTGACCGGCGACTTCAGCGGCGTCGAGCTGCCGGATCTGATTAACCTTGGCATGGATTGGACGACGACCATCGGCCCGACCGGGTACAGCGTATCGGTGGTGGGGGCTGCCCTCCCTGGCGACTACAACGGCGACGGCCTCGTCGACGGGGCCGACTACTCGGTGTGGCGTGACAGCAACGGGTCGACACTCAATCTCGCAGCGGACGGGGACGGCGACCTGGTCGTCGACGCCGCCGACTACCAGGTCTGGCGGAGCCATTACGGGCGGGGCTCGCTTACGTCCCCGGCAGCCGTGGGCACTGCGGCGCCAGAGCCTTCGGCGTTGGCCGTTGTGATCGCCGCGGCCGCTCTCCAATGTTTCGTGCGCCGGAAGGAGCAGTAATGAACACGCTACGTCGAGGATTCACGCTGGTTGAACTGCTGGTCGTGATCGCAATCATTGGTGTGCTGATCGCGCTGCTGCTGCCGGCGGTGCAGGCCGCCCGCGAGTCGGCCCGCCGCTCGCAGTGCATTAACAACCTCAAGCAGATTGGCCTGGCCTTTCATAACCACGAGTCTTCCCACAACGTGCTGCCGAGCGGCGGTTGGGAGTGGGACTCGCCCCCAACCTACGAGGGCGGCGTCGCCGCGACGGGCAAGGAGCAGCGGGCCGGATGGGGCTTCCAAATCCTGCCCTACGTCGAGGGGCAGTCGATCGTCGACGCCGGGCCGGTAGCGGCTGTCGGCGCCACGCTGCCGGTCTTCTTCTGCGCGTCGCGGCGGTCGCCACAGTCTTTCCAGCGGGAAGACAAGTTCGACCCGCCACTGACCGGCGGCATGATCCGTTACGGGATGACCGACTACGCGGCCAGCAACCGCGAGCAGTTGGGCGTCGTGCGGCGCTACGACCCGCTGCGGATGGCGAAGATTGTTGACGGGACATCGCACTCTTTGCTGGCGTCTGAGAAGCGGATGAACGTCGCTCGGCTTGGAGAGCCCCAAGACGACGACAACGAGGGGTACACGGTTGGCTGGAACGAGGACACTATCCGCAAGACCAGCGACCCGCCCGAGCCCGACCACGTTGAGCGGGGCGACGATGGCGAGAAGCTGTTCGGATCCTCGCACACTGGCGGCGTCAACGCCGTGATGGCGGACGGCTCGGTCCAGTGGGTTGGCTACGACATCGACGGCAAGGTGTTCCATGCTATGGGCAACATCGCCGACGACAAGATTGCGAGAGAATAGGAGTTGTTGATGAAACGCCATGCACAAAACCTGTGGGCTCTGGGCCGGGTCTTCACCCTGGCCTCGTGCCTCCTGTCGGTCGGCTGCAACGATTCGCCGGTCGACAAGCTGGTCCACGACGTGACCAGCGACGACCCCGAAGACCGGCACGACGCGCTGAAGGGTCTGGAGGACTACGCCGATCAGGCCGCGGACGCCTTGCCGGCCATCGTCGAGTCGCTCAGCCACGAGGACGCCAAGGTTCGCTACCGCAGCGCCAAGCTGCTCAGCAAGATGGAGGCCGACGCCGCGCCGGCCATCGATGCGATGGTCGCGGCCTATCCGACCGCCGACGCCGAGACCCGCTACTACCTGCTCAAGGCGTTCGGCAACATCGACGAGGCCGCCGCGCTGGCCACGCCGCTGCTTGCCGCGACCCTTAAGAGCAGCGACTCGAAGCACCGCTACTACGCCGCGAAGGCGCTCGCCAAGATCGGTCCGGGCGCCGTCGAGGCCGAGCCCGCGCTGCGACTGGCCGCCCGGGACCGCGACGAGAAGGTGAGCCGCGCCGCCCAGGACGCGCTGGCGAGTTTGTCCGCGAACCGCTGAGTCAGAGCGTTGAAAGGAACCACCGTGTTGACCTGCAAGCCATCCACTACGCCCCCACTCGGCGCCATGAGCACCACCCGACGCACCGACCACCGCCACCCACCGGCTACGCCGGGCCGAGGGGGGCTGCGGGTAGCGCTCTACTCGCACGACACCGTCGGGCTCGGGCACCTACGACGCAACCTGACGATCGCCGACTGCCTGGCTTCGTCGGGCATCGGCTCGAGCAACCTGCTCATCGCCGGCGCCCACGAGGCCAACTTCTTCCGGCTGCCGGAACGTTCGGACCTGATGACGCTGCCGCGCTGGCGGAAGAACTCTCTGGGTGAGTACGACTCTGGGAAGCTCGCGCTGTCCCAGCACGAGCTCGGCCGCTTGCGGGCGGCGTCGATCCGGTCGGCGCTCGAGGTCTTTGAGCCGGACGTGCTGATCGTCGACAAGGTGCCCCGCGGCACCTCGGGCGAGCTTACCGCCGCGCTCGACATGCTCAAACGCCGGTCTCGATGCAAGGTGGTGCTCGGCATCCGAGACGTGCTCGACGACCCGGCGATGGTTTCGCGGGACTGGCTCACAGCGGAGAACGTGCGGGCCATCGACCGCTACTTCGATTCCGTCTGGGTCTACGGTGACCCCAACGTGTACGACGTCCGGCACGAATACCAGCTGCCGCGTTCGCTCGCGGAGAAGATCGTGTACACCGGCTACATCGACCGTCGTCGCCAGGTGGATCAGGCAGACCGCGCGACCGCGGAGTGGCTCGACAAGGCCGCCGACGGCAAGCGGCTGGTCGCCTGCATGGTGGGCGGCGGCGAGGACGGCGGGCCGCTCGCGAGGGCGTTCGCGGAGTCGGACTTCGGTGCGGACACCGCCGGCGTGCTGGTGACCGGCCCGTTCATGTCGAACGAAGAGAAGCTTGCGTTGATGGCGATTGGCGAGCAGCGGGACGACCTCCACGTTGTCGGGTTCTTGGCAGAGGCCGACCTGCTCGTCGAGCGGGCCGACCTGGTAGTCGCGATGGGCGGCTACAACACCGTCTGCTCGCTGATCGCCCGCAAGAAGCGGGCGTTGATCGCCCCGCGGGTTGTCCCCCGGCACGAGCAGCTGATCCGGGCCGAGCGGTTGGCGGGGCTGGGCCTGGTCGACTACCTCCACCCCCGCGACGTCAATCCGGTCAGCCTCAGCCGGTGGATCAACGCCCCGGCCGCGCGACGCCCGGTGGGCGAAGTCAACATGGACGGCCTGGACAACATCGGGCGGCTGATCACCGGGCTAGCGGGCCGCGGCGCCCCCACCCCGTTTAACGGAGTCCCGCCCCACTCATCGCAGGGGCAAACCACATGAACTCAACCACACGCATCGCTTACGTGCTGAAACGCTACCCGCGTTTCTCCGAAACGTTTGTCGTCAACGAGATCCTCACCCATGAGGCGGCGGGCGTCGAGGTCGACATCTTCGCCCTCCGTCCGCCGCTGGATACCCGCTTCCAGCCCGAGATCGCGCTGGTGAAGGGGCCGGTCAGCTACCTCAGCAGCGGCGGGCTTCGCGCCTCGCACCTGTGGGACTGCCTGCGGCCGGTGCTGGAGAGTGGCGACACACGGGCGTTCGCCATCGCCGACGCGCTCGACGCCGAGGGGGACGAGGTCTACCAGGCGTTGCAGCTGGCCGAGTCAATCCGCCGGCGCGGCGTGACTCACATCCACGCCCACTTCGCCACCAGCGCGACGACAGTCGCGCGGCTAGCATCGCTGCTGACCGGCGTGCCGTACACGTTCACCGCCCACGCCAAGGACATCTTCCACGAGTACGTCGACGCTGGCGCCCTCGGTCAGAAGGTCCGCGACGCCGCACGGGTGATCACCGTAAGCGACTTCAACGTTACGCATCTCACCCAAACGCACCCTGAGCACGCGGAGAAGGTCACCCGGCTCTACAACGGCATCCGTCTGTCCAAGTACCCGTTCCGCGAAGCGGCCGAACGCGCGCCGCTGGTGCTTGCCGTAGGACGATTGGTTGAGAAAAAGGGCTTCGACGACCTGATCGCCGCCTGCGCTCGCATCCGGGACCAGGGCGTTATGTTCCGCTGTGAGATTATCGGAGACGGCGATCTGGGTGAGAAACTCGAGAAGCAGATCCGCCAATCGGACCTGCAGGACACCGTCACGCTGCTGGGGGCCCGCTCTACGGACGAGGTCGCGGCCCGGATGCGCGAGGCGGCCGCGTTCGTGATGCCGTGCATCACCGCTTCCACCGGCGACCGTGACGGCATGCCCACGGTGTTGCTCGAGGCGATGGCGACCGGCGCGCCGTGCATCGGAACCACTGTTACGGGCATCCCGGAACTGATCGAGCACGAGGTCACGGGCCTGCTCCACCCGGAGAGGCGTCCCGACTTGATCGCTGATTCCATTATCCGGCTGTTGACTGACGAAGCGCTCGGGCGCGAGCTGGCGGTGGCCGCACGCGAGCAGATCGAGCGTGAGTTCGACATCGAGAAGAACTCGGTCGTGCAGCGGGAGATCTTTCAGCAGACGTCAACCACCGCTTGGTCCGAACTTGCGGAGGCCGTCTGATGCGCGTCGCCTATGTCTGTGCCGATCCGGGGATCCCCGTGTTCGGTGCGAAGGGCTGCTCCCTGCACGTCCAGGAGATCCTCCGCGCGCTGACCGCTCGCGGTGACTCAGTAGACCTCTTTGCGGTCCGTGTTGGGGGAGATCCGCCTCCCGGACTGGAGTCGGTGACCACGCACTTGGTTCCGGTGGCGAGGAGCAGTTCGGCCGCCGAACGGGAGCAGTCGCTGGCGTCGGCGGGCGAGTCGCTCGCCGAGATGCTCGAACAGAACGGCCCCTTCGAGCTGGTTTACGAACGCCACGCGTTGTGGAGTGCGGCCGCGATGCAGTGGGCCGAGCGGCGCGGCGTCGCCTCGATCTTGGAGGTCAATGCGCCGCTGCTACAAGAGCAGGCCGAGCACCGCACATTGGTGGACGGCGAGTTGGCCCGGCAGACCGCAGCCTTGTCGGTGACGTCTGCTGGCGTGGTGGCGTGCGTCTCGGACCGAGTCACGGAGTACGCGCTAGATCTTGGCGCCGAACAAGGGGCGACGATGGTGGTCCCCAACGGCGTGCGGCCCGACCTGTTCGGCCAACGCCGCCCGAGGGCGAACGCGTCGTCCCCGTTTGCGGTCGGATTCGTCGGTTCGCTCCGCCCGTGGCACGCGGTGGACGACTTGTACCTGGCTTTCGGGATGATGCTCGACGCCCACCCGCTGGCGGACAGCCGGCTGTTGGTCGTTGGCGACGGGCCGCGTCGGGAGTCGCTGGAAGAGCTGATCGCCGCGCAGCCGCCGGAACGCCAGCACCGTTTCCAGCTTGGCGGCGCCGTGCCTCCTGCTGAGATCCCGGGTTGGTTATCGCGCTTTGACGTGGCGGTGGCGCCCTACGCGGCAGAGGGCGACTGCTATTTCTCGCCCCTCAAGCTGTTTGAGTACATGGCGGCCGGTCTGCCCATCGTGGCGGCCGACTGCGGGCAGATGAGCGAAGTCATCACCCACGGGCAGACGGGGCTACTGTACCAGCCCGGCAATCTGTGCGACCTGCGTGATCAGCTCTCTCTGCTCCGCGACGACCCGCTGCTCGCCGAGCAGATGGGCGCCGCCGCCCGTCAGGAGGCGGCCGGTCGACACAGTTGGAACCACAGACTAGACGCCATCCTCCACGCGGCGGGACTCGTCGGTGGGTGCACGGTAGTTGGATAACCGAGACCGATCAAAAATGGCGAAGCAAAAACCAATCCGCCACGCCCTCCCGGAGTTCGTGAGAGCGGCCAAGCACTTCCGCGGCGACCTCGCCCGCGAGAAGTGGCGGGCTGCGCAGGCGTTCTCCGCCCTGCTGATCGGCGTGCTCGCGCAGCTACTGGAGCCGTGGCCGCTAAAGTTCATTATCGACTCGGTGCTTACGCCCGGCGGCAAGGCCGACCCGCTGCCGTCGGTCTTTCAGGGCTCGCCGGTCGTCGCGTTGGCTGCGACGGGGGCGGCGTTCGTGGCGATCATTGGCGTGCGGGCCACGGCCAGCTACATCGAGTCGGTCGGGTTCGCGATGATCGGCAGCCGGATTGTCGCCCGGCTGCGGTCGCGGTTGTTCTGCCATCTGCAGGCGCTGCCGCTGGCGTTCCACAACAAGTCACGCCAGGGCGACCTGCTGGCGCGGGTCGTGGGCGACATCCGTCTGGTGCGCGACGTCGCGGTGACCGCGGTGCTGCCGTTGGTGGCGAGCGTTCTGGTGCTAGTCGGTATGGCGGGCGTGATGCTGTGGGTCAACTGGCGGCTTGGGCTGGTCGCTTTGGCGGTGCTCCCACTGTTCCTGCTCTCGACCGTCAAGACCGGCCGCAAGATCCACCACGCCGCGCGGAAGCAGCGACTGCACGAGGGCGCCATCGCCGCCAGCGCGGCCGAGGCCATCTCGTCGATGCAAGTGGTCAAGGCGCTGTCGCTGGAGTCCCGGTTCGAGGCGAGCTTCGCCGTCAACGAGAACCGCAGCGCATCCGACGAGGTCAAGACCCGCAAGCTCGCCGCGCGGCTCTCTCGCTCTACCGACCTGCTGATCGCGTTGTCGACCGCGATCGTGCTGGTCTACGGCGGCCGCCTGGTGCTCGCCGAGACCATGACGATTGGCGGGCTGGTCGTCTTCCTCACCTACATGAAGCGGGGGCTGCGGCCGCTGAAGGACTTCGCCAAGTACGCGGCGCGGCTGTCGAAGGCGTCGGCCGCCGCGCAGCGGATCTTCGAGCTGCTCGAGATGCAGCCGGACTCCGATGGCGAGGACGGCCGCGAGGAGGCGCCGCGATTCAAAGGAGCGATCGAATTCCGCGGCGTCGACTACAGCTACAGCCCGGACGCGCCGGTGCTCCAGCAGTTCTCCGCAACCATTGCCCCGGGCGAGTTTGTCGCGATCGTGGGCGAGTCAGGCGTCGGCAAGTCGACTCTACTGAGCCTGCTGCTGCGGTTCTACGAACCAGAGAGTGGCGAAGTGCTCATCGACTCAGCACCAGTGGACCTGTGGCAGCGGGCTTCGGTCCGGTCGCAGATGAGCATCGTGCTGCAGGATACAGTCTTATTCGCGGGCACGATCGCCGAGAACATCGCCTATGGCGCCGCCGATGTCTCTCAGGATATGGTCGAGGCCGCCGCCAAGTTGGCGCGGGCTCACGAGTTCACTAGCAAGTTTCCCGACGGGTATGAAACGATCGTGGGCGAACGCGGCGTAACCCTCTCGCACGGCCAACGCCAGCGGATCGCGATTGCTCGCGCCGCGGTCCGCGACGCGCCGATTTTGCTGCTGGACGAGCCGGCCACCGCGCTCGATCAGCAAAACAAAGCCCTGACGCGGGCTGGGCTAGCGAGTCTCGCAGCGGGTCGGACGACCCTTCTTGTCACGCACGACCTTAAGGACGCCGTGGACGCCGACCGGGTGCTGCTGATTAAAGATGGGCGGGTCGCCGAGGAGGGGACGCACGACGAGCTTGTGCAGAAGGGCGGATCGTATGCCGATCTCCACCGGGCACAGCGAGGTCACGCCGCCGATCGTTCCACGCAATCGGCGGGGGTGGCGGCCCCTTAGCCCATGGTCGCCGACGATCAACAACTTGTTGCCCGGGACGGCGCAATCCGCGGGCTCGAGCGAGTGCTGTCGCCTGCAGCGTTGGCAGCGGCCCTGCAGGGGCTTGGCGTTGCTCACGCCGACAAACGCCTAGTCGGATACTTGCGTTACAAGCCTGGGGCGAGCTGCCTCGCGTCGCTCAGCGTTGCTGACGCGGCCGGTCCGCCTGACGCCTACGCGATTGCTTTCGCCGACTCGCATGCAGAGAAGCTGGCTAACATCGTCGACCGGGCGGAGGTCGGACAGTGCGATATCGATCGGGAGTCCAACATCGTCGTGTGGCGGGCCCCTTTTGACCGCAGGTTGCCATCGCTGGCAAAGCTCGTCGACGTGGGTTCGGGTCTGCTCGGTCGGCTGCTGCCCGAGGCGTTTGACGACCGCCCGGTTCAGCTCGCCGGTTTGCGCTACAAGCCCGAGCGGAGATTTGTCGCGAGGATCGACCGCGGTGATTCTGCGGCGGCGGTCGTGAAGCTCTACAGCCAGCAGGGATACCAGACCGCCTGGCGGGCCTCCAAGTCGCTAGCAGGTCTTCCGACAGCGTCGCGTCAATGCCCTGTCGGCCACTCTAGCCGGCACGGAGCGATTGCTTACGACTGGGCGCCGGGCGTGGCGATTACCGATTGGCGGGCCGCGGCGGCCGATGCGGGTCCGGCCGTGGCGGCGCTGCACGGCGCCCGAGCCGGCAAGCTTCCAGAGCTGACGGCCGCAACGTTGATTGCTCGCCTGAAGCCTATCGCGGCGTCGCTCCGCTGGCTCGTCCCGCAGGCGGGCGACGCGATTGATGCCGCCGCCGCGCGTATCGCCGCGATGGTGGCCGAAGTTAAACCTCGCAGAGCTGTCCTGCACGGCGACCTGCACACCGAGCAGTTCCTCGCCGCTGAGCACGGAGTTAACCTCATCGACTTTGACCGCGCTTGCCTGGGCCCCCCAGAATGGGACCTCGCGAATCTGCGGACCGATCTCTGGGAACGCGTCCACGGCGCCGATGGCGACTCCGCCTGGAGCGCCTTCCTCGAAGCATACAGGCGTGTGGCGCCGGCCGATACTGAGGCGATCGCCGCGTTCTCCGCGGTCCGTCTGTTCGAGCAGGCGATTAACCCCTTCCGGCTCCGCCATGCTAGCTGGCAAGAGCAACTCGTCGCACGCGTCGCCGACGCGCGACGGATAGTTGAGCCCGGACGGACCTGCGGCGTTGTCAGCCCTCGCCAGCCCGTACCTGAGGACGAGCGACTCCCCTGGCTCGCCGAGGCCTGTGACCCGACCACGGTTTCTGACGCGGTCGCAGAACTGCTCCCCGGCCTGGCGATCGACGCGGCGAAGCTGGTGCGTCACAAGCCTGGCCGACGGGGCATCGTCTACTACCAGGCGGCGAGTGGCGCCGAGGGGCAGGCGTCACAGATCGTTGGCAAAACTGAACGCAAGCCCCGGCATCACCAGCGGCTCAAACTGCAGCGGCTGTTGTGGGAGGCGGACTTCCACGATCAGTCGGCCGACGGAGTTTCGGTCGCGCGTCCCATGGGGGGGCTGCCACAGTGGAACATGTGGCTGCAGTCGCACGTCGAAGGGCTGGGCGGCTGGGGTGCGCTCGACGGCGATGACGCGCCGGCCGCGGCGCGACACGCAGCCCGGGCGATCGCGAAGCTCCACGCGACTAGCCTGCTAGTCGACAAGAAGCACGGCTTCGCCGAGGAGGCAGAAATCCTCTCGGACCGCCTAGGCGAGGCGGCTTCCATGGCGCCCGAGTTGTCGCGTCGGATCCGCCGAGTTCGGGATCATTGCCTTGAGATGCTCGCTGCTCAGCCCGCCGCCAACTCCGTGCTGCTGCACCGAGACTTTTACCCCGACCAATTGATCTACGGCGAGGGACGCGTCACCCTCCTCGATCTGGACCTCGTCTGCCACGGGCCGGCGGCCATCGACGTCGGCAACTTTACGGGGCACCTCGTGGAGATGGCCATCCGCACGGGCAATCCAGCACGTTACGACGCCGTAGAATCTGCCTTCGTTGGCGAGTACCTGCAAACTGCCAATTCGGCTAGTCCCAAAGCGATTGAGGCGACCAAGCTCGCGACGCTCGCTCGCCATCTCTATATCAGTCAAACCCGAAAGCAACGCAGGCAATTCACTTCGGACATCCTGGCGAACTGCGAACGGATGATGGCCGACCGTGAGCGGTAGAATGTTCACGAGAGCGAAACTGGCTTCGTCCGGCGGGTAGGTGAGCGACGACCTCGAGGTTATGAGAGGCTTTTCCTAGGTCCGCTAAAACCCTACTAGGGCAGGTTATTTCGAATCTTACTACCCTCTTAAATCGTTTGCAAACGCGCGCAAATTGTCGCAAGCCCGTGCAACTCCTCGCACGATTGCGAATGGAAAAGAGGTAGCCGCGCGAGGCCGCGCTCGCGAGCAACGAGAGATGCTCGCCGGGTAGTTGATCTACGAAGCCAACTCGGGAGAATCAAAGCCAACACCAGGGGTTCGGAAAGTTTGTCACCCTGGTTTTCCCGCGACTTGTGCAGGGGTGGCTTTCTGATGTCAAGCTGGTACTCGCCGTTGTTCTTCTTGCTCGCAACGTCTACCGAAGCGCAGCTGCGCAAGCAGATCGAGTTTCTCAATGCGGAGAACGAGATACTGCGTAAGCACGTCCCGAAGCAACGCATCTTCCTCGATAACGAGGATCGCGAGCGGCTTCTGAAGTTGGGGGACGCGGTCGGCAAAGGAGTGCTCCAGCTGGTCAGCATCGTCAGCCCTCGAACCTACCAGAGGTGGCAACGGCGGGTAAGCCAAGGGGAGAAGCCGGCGAAGAAAATGGGGCGCAAGGGCACGTCAGAATCCGTTCGTGCGATCGTCGTGCGCTTGGCGAGAGAAACCGGGTGGGGGTATGGCCGTATCGTTGGTGAGTTGCGGAAGCTGCGCATCAAGTGCGTCGGCCGCACAACGGTACGGACAATCCTGAAGGAAGCGGGCATTCACCCAGGCCCAAAGCGGGGGAAGGGGACCTGGCACGAGTTCGTCAAAATCCACTCCGACACGCTTTGGCAAGCCGACTTCTTCTCCAAGACGGTCGTCACCAAAGCCGGCCTAAAGCAGGCCTTCGTGCTCGCTTTCCTGCACGTTGACTCAAGGCGGGTGATTTGCTCGCCGGCGACCTTCAAGCCGGACGACGATTGGGTGACCGCTCAAGCCGAAGCGATGCTCAAAGAGGCCGACAAGGCCGATCTCCCCGTCCGGTTCCTGGTTCGAGACAAGGACTTCAAGTACAGCAAGCGGTTCGACGCGGTATACGAGCAAGCCGATGTCGCCGTCGAGCCGACCGTGCCGCGAGCACCCAATCAGAACGCTTTCATTGAGCGGTGGATTGGGTCGATCAAGGGCGAATGCTTGGATCGTTTCATCGCCTTCGGCCTAGACCATCTCGACTATCTCGTCCGAGAGTATGCCCGCTACTACAACGAGCTACGCCCGCACCAAAGCAAAGACAACAAGCCACTGCTGGGCGTTTGGCAGGACTCCGAAGGTCCGCCAATCGAATCTAGCGAGCTCGTCTGCCGTGAGCGGCTTGGCGGCGTGCTGAAGCACTTCGAGCGGCCCGCTGCGTAGGTCAAATGGCGGGCGATTTGTCAGAATCTATATTATCACAACGTGATCTTGCTGCATCACTGCGCAGAAAATCCCTACGAGTTCTCAGCTGACCTGCTCTCGACAACTTGATACACGATTGACGAACGATTAACCGGGGAAAGCTTCTGGGGCAGATGCCAACACGTGCTCGGAGAGACGCTAAAATCGCCGCGTCCGAAGTACGCTAGAGCCAGGTGGGGGTAAGCCCGAGCGCGGCTGCCTTGATCTCGAACTCTGATCGCTCGCGATTGGGTTTCAAGCCGTCGCCGTCCTCCATTATCCAGCCGAACGACTTCGCCGCCTCTGTCGCGTCCGAAGCCTGTCCCGCCAGCAGGAGGTTGATCACCACCTGATCAAGACGACTCAAGTGCATTGCTTCGAGTCTATAGTCAACGAAGGCTTCCCATGCGATGGGCACCCACTTCGCAACGATCTCTCGTCCTATTACGCTCGCGTACGCGCGAATTTCGTGCTGAGCGTGGTCATCCATGCGCAATGCGAGGAAGTGAAAGAGATTGTGTAGATCGATCTTCCAGTATGCCTCCGTGTAGGTGGATAAAGGGAGATCTTTCCTTGCCTGCTCGCGCGCGACGCCAGCAGCAAGCCTTTCTTGGTAAACTTCCTCGGCTAGCTGATGTAGCTCAGCTTCCCGGCTGGACAGCAGCTTTCCACTATCCGTAGCGAGGCAGTCACCACTTCCCTGTTTATTTGAGCGAGACTGAACTCTCCAACTTTCGGCGGGGGTCTTCTGCTTGGCGTCGATCGCTTCAGAATAGCGTGTCGAGTACTCGTTTACATTCGCTGTGCGGTGCCGAATCCACTGACGCCACGCATCCATCGGTACGCGCACGTGAAGTTTAACTTCGCACATCTCAAATGGCGTAGAGTGCCTATTCCTCATCAGGTACCGAATAAGTCCTCGGTCTTCACTTACTCGCTTCGTTCCAGCACCGTAAGAAATACGCGCCGCTTGCACAATCGATGAATCATCACCCATCGTATCGACTAGCCGAACGAAACCGTCATCTAGTACTTTATGTAGATAACCACCAGGCATCGTTGAATGATCGGGGCTCATGTCTTCTCGCTAGATTCCAGGGTGGTTTCAATCGAATCGCCAATGCCGTGAGAGTAGGCGACGTTGAAATCCCCCGACGGAAGGTAAGTAAGACCGACTTCTTCCAGGTCCCAATGAATGTTGAATAAACTAATCGCTGACAACTTGGGGCCAAGCGATGCGCACACTACGTTATACGAGTCTTTGAGCGCATCAATTCTGGCTCGTAAAACCGATTCTCCAAAACCTGGTCCGTAAGCATCCAAATCAACAATCTCTACACCGTTTTGTGTTCCAAACTCCAATCTGTACTTCTCCATCCATTGAGCGTTCTGGGGGTCGACGCTGTCTCGCTGCAATGCCAGGCAAACAAAGGCTGGTTCGTAAAACTCAATCAGGTGCCTAACTCGGTCGAAATCATATCCGGCCGTAATCACCAATGCGGTCCGCTTTCCCATTGCAGAAATACCGGACATCTTGAAGACTAGCCGTGGTCGCCTAGGGTCGCGACTGAGCCAATCCCCATAGCCCTCAGGGCGGTGATAAACAACACTGACCTCTACGGAGCGCCGCTTCAGAAACCACAGGACTTGCCATATAACATCGCGAGGCATCGTTGAGATATCAACGATCGCTGGCTGGTCCTTATCGCCTATTGAGATTCGTAGGCTCTCATGCCATGATTTCGCAGGATCATCCGCGTAAAGCTGATACTCAGAGAACTGAATGCTGGCTCGGTCGCAACGTTCCTTCGCCTTGCGCCTGGTTTCGGCAGTTCTTGCCGCAAAAGCATCAACGAAGAATACGACCACGCTTTCTATCGGGTGCTTCTCGATGCTGCGTTCGAGGCCTGCAATGAAACGATCTTCCCAGCTAGCAACTGTGAACAATCTCATTCGTCTATTCTCCGAAGAGCTCCATCTGGGGTGAAGCCCCATCGCCTTCACTGAAAGGGAGATCCGCGCCCCTATCGGCTGATGCCCATAAGTCTGCCGCTTTCAATGAAACCCTGGCGTGCTGCCCATGTGGATCGAGTCCTCTCGCCGGCCACAGCAGGCGATTTGGGACGTAGTAGGTTTGACGCCTCCCCTTTTCCTTGGCGTTCCCGAGTCGCGTATAGAGAAGCTGCGACGCAATAAGAATCTGAAGGATCGCGTCAAGGTTTGTGCAATCGAAGTTTTTTCGCCCAGAGATTGCAAATGAATTTGCTGCAGGTTCAGATATGTCGCTTAGTAGTCGCTTGCGGAAGAGCACGGCAAGAGCGTCGAGCAACTGAAATGCACGCTTAGCGTTGTCGCTCGAACAGTCTTCAAACATCTTGTCGAGTTCGTGCTCGGCCATTTGCCATAATTGCTCACTCCGTTCGATGATCACTGCCGATTGAACCGATGGAGGGATTTCGCTGACCTCTGTTGCACCCCCTTCGTTTCGCGCGGAAACCGCTTTGTCAAACATCCAGTAGCATGGCAAGAGCAGGTTTCTCACGACTCCCGTCGAAAGAAATACAAGCGTGTCGAACCCTGAGTATTCTGGGCGGTTGGCCTTCGATGGCCGTGTCCGAAAAAAGTGTGGACGAGCGTACTTGTATACGTAATCTCCCACCTTCTTCGGCTCATTGCCAAATCTCTGAACAGCGTCTTCCCGAACCGCATCTTCGGACGCCTTAAGTCGTTCCGTCATTTCGCGGCTGATTGGGAAGAATGAATACGGATCGCTCTTAATGCCAGCAATCTCTAGCCGCTTCGAAACCAAGCGGCTTGCCATCTTTCCGAAATCCGCGCCAGGGTTCTGGAACGGCTGAACCATGTTAATCGTCGTATAGTCGTGGCCTTCGAGTATTGTTCCGCCGCCGGCAGTTGCCAGGCTGACATCAGCAAGGCTGGTTATCGCAATCTTCATGCTGAATAGAGAGTGATCTCGGTAGGCTACCCATGAGAATAGAGACCTGCGTTGCTGCTCATCGAGGTCTTGCGCATCGTCAATCATGAACCCGAAATGGGAGCTTTTGAACGTAGGTGAAGTGCGAAGCAGTCCCAAAAGAGGGACGATCAAGGTCGAGAATGAATAGGTCTCGTCAAAGAATGCATCGTCGATCTCGCGGCTATTGACTGCACGCTGCGCTTTCAAGTTCTGCCGGTCTAGTAGTCGCATAAGGCCGACGAACACGTTGTCGTCTGCTGGTACTTCGTCGTTAAGCAGGTACTCGAACTCCTCACGGAATCGACCCCGCTCATCTGCAAGCGACGCAGGACTTACGCACCGCAGGGTATCCGCCAAATGGTAGGCGAGAGAGATAACCAAATAGTGTTCAGAGATAGCTGCAGCTCGAGCCGGATCAAGAAGTTGCTGCTCTCGCTTGTGGTTCAGAGGCGTATTGCACGGGACATAGACACCTACAAAACCCAGGCTGGAATCAACGCCATTGCTAGCGGCACGCAAGCTCTGAACGGGATAGCTGCTGTATCGCAATGTCATCGACTTTCCGCAGCCTCGTTCCCCAACAAGGAACACGTTACGGGATGAGCTCACAAACCGGGAGAAGTTAAAGTCTTCGATGTAGTAGTCGAGGATCGTGCGTGGTTCGAGATCGTTCGCTCCAACGTACTCAAACGGGTTTTCAGGAGTCATGCTGATCCTCCACTGCCTTTAGTGCTTCTTCTACTCTGCTGAGAATTGATTCTGCTTCGCCGAAGCGTGTACGGCTGGCCGATGCCGCGCTATCAATATCCTCCCCCGGGACCACTAAGTCATCTAGTGAGAACTCGATGCTGTAACGCAGCCGCTCTCCGCGAAGTGCGAAGTTGACAGTTACCTCAGTTCGATTGAACGGCGCGAGTACGCGGCAATAGTACCGCGTATAACGCCTTTCCTGGTCGAGCTTGGCAATTCTGTAGCGAACAAAGCAAAGCAACTTTTCTAGTCGTGCTTGGCCTTGTCGAACAACCTCTTGCCTCTTCGCGTAGAAGCCCGTTGAACGGAGTTTCAACTTAACGGGACGGAGCGAACAT
>NZ_SJPO01000018.1 GCF_007859935.1 Posidoniimonas polymericola
AAGGGGACTCTCACGCACATTCCGACTGCACGACCTTCTAAGTACACTTATCCCGGACGCTACTGGGCGGAGCCAGTGGCGCCCGATTCTTGCTCCGCGACTGCGCCACCCACCGAATGACTTATGCTCAGAACCCCGCGTTTCGCATTCGTGCGCCCCCCGGTTTGGTGGCGTTTGGAGCCGCCCTGGATTACGATTGTTCTTGAAGGCACAAGCCCCCGGATTGATCCGCCCCTTTTCTTGATGCCGCCAGACTCCACGAAGACGACAAGGGATAGTCGGTATGAGCCTCAAGCAACGGACCAATCTGCGCACGCAACCGCCAGCTTTACCTAGGTACGCTTCGCGGAAGCCGGCCGGCGCCGGCGAGCGCCGGCTGGGCTTTGAACCGCTCGAAGACCGCCGGATGTTGGCGGTGTTTGCGGTCAGCAATCTCGACGACTCCGGCAGCGGTAGTCTGCGCGAGGCCGTCGCGTTGGCAAACTCGGCGGCGGGCGCCGATGAGATTGTATTCTCCGGGGCCGCCGCCAGCGGAACGATCGCGCTAACGTCTGGCGAGTTGCAGGTCACCGATGCTTTGACGATGACCGGTCCCGGCGAGCGCGAGCTGACGATCGAAGGCGCCGGGTTCTCGCGAGTGATCAACTTTGCCGCCCCCGATGGTTCGGAGAGCTCAGCGGACCTCGCGATTTCGGGATTGACCCTTACCGGCGGGGTGACGGTCGCATCGAACGCGGTCGTCGATGGCCTGCCCGAGACCTTGCACAGCGGCGGGGGGATTCGCTTCCTGTCCAGCGGTCAGCTCACTGTCACCCGCAGCACAATTGATAGCAACCACACGCTGGGCGACAACGCCGAGGGCGGCGGGATCTTCACGGTGTCGGGCGCTGTCGTGCTCGATGACGCGAGGATCAGCAACAACAGCACGTCGGGCGATGGGTCCTCCGGCGGCGGCGTTTTTACGCGGCATGGCGCCATCCAGGTCGTCGATAGCGTGTTGTTCGAGAACCGCACCTTGGGAACCGAAGCCTTCGGCGGTGCAATCGCGATCTTCGACGCAGTGGTCGAGATCACCGACAGTTTTCTGCAACACAACCGCGCAGAAGATTCCGACGGCGGCGCGATCGGAATGATGGGCGGCGATCTGACGCTGATGCGGGGGTTTGTCACGGACAATTATGCGCGACACGTAGGCGGCGGACTGCTAACAAGCGGGGTGAACGCCGCCATCCATTTCAGCGTGATTGCCGGAAACAACACTTCGGGGACAGGTTTAGGCGGAGGCATTAGCGCAACCTCTGGTAGTTTCCTCCTCGCCGATAGCATGGTCGACGATAACTTCGCTAGAAATGTGGGAGGCTTGCATCTGGATTCCGTGCAAAACCCGATCATCGAGCGTACGACGATCTCGAACAATACCAGCGCTGGTGGCGTTTGGGGGGCCGGGATTCGCTACGTCAGTCCCTCTCCAAGCGATAGTAGTGAACTGTTTGTGGTCGACACCGATATCCGCGGGAACGTCACCCAGCGACCCGGCGGACGTGGCGTAGGAGCGGGCATTAACGCGACAGGTCCGATTCGCCTCCTGCGCACCACGGTCAGCGATAATCATGTGCTCGACCCGGATGGAATTGCACAGGGCGGAGCGATCGCTGGATTCGACGTCGTCTTGATCGACAGCACCGTTAGCGGCAACTCGACAGCCGCGACGTATGCTAACGGCGGCGGGATCGGGGGCTCCAACGTTACGTTGATTAACAGCACGGTGTCGGGCAACACGATGACCGGCCAGCAATCCGAGGGAGGGGGAATCTTTGCGAGCTCGCTGTTGCTATTGAACAGCACTGTCAGCGGCAACTCCGCGGGGGGCGATTCGTCCACGGGCGGCGGCATTAGAGCGGGTTCGATTCGCGTGATCAGTAGCACCGTCACGGGCAATCGTTCGGGGGGAGCGGGAGGGGGCATACACACGAGCGGTTCCGCCACAGGCAGCGAATTGCTGATTGAGAACTCCATCGTCGCGGGTAACCTGCGCAACACGGCGACCACCGCCCAGCCCAACGATCTCACGCCTGGCTCCGGAAACCGTCTGAGCGTCCGCCACAGCCTGATCGGCGTCAACACCTCGGTAAACCTTACCGGCGGAGCCCCGAACGCCGATGGCAACTACGTCGGCACCCTCGCGGAGGTCGGCCTAATTGATCCGCTCCTCGGCCCACTCGCCGACAATGGAGGGCCGACACAAACCCATGCCCTGCTGCCGGGAAGTCCTGCGATTGACACGGGCGCCGTGCAGACTGCCGCGCCGCTGTACGACTACCGGCTCGATACGTTTGCCGATTCTTTAGGCGCCGGCGACGATCTCACGAATCTGGGCGGCGCCGGCGAGTTCAGCAACGGCGCCTACAACATGCTGCTTAACCAAGGCCTGCAAACCGAAATCCCGGCGGTAAATGCCGACAACTACACCCTCGAGCTCTTCATCAAGTTCGACGATCTCCACGCTTTCCTCTTTGCGGAAGACTATCAGAAAATTATCGACTTCGGAGCCGACGCGCATCCTCTTGCAGGGCTCTATGTCTACAGCAGCTCGGGCTCGGTCCCGCGACTCCGCTACGTGGCCAATCCGAATGGCGGTTTTTTCACGGGCGGCACTCAACTTGCTGAAGACACGTGGCACCACTTGGTGCTAACTCGCGACGATACGGCCACGAATCCCCTGAGCTTGTACATCGACGGACAGTTCGAAAGAGATTTTCCACGGCTGGCTGACGCCACCCACATGGTCGGTGTATTCACTGAGGAAGGGGACTCCAGCGCGACGCGGCTACTGACGATGCTGCACAGCGATAGCGAGCCGCTGTTCGGTCTGCCACGGGGTGGCGCGGTTGATCGAATTCGCTTTTTTGATCGCCCGCTTGACGCCGATGAGATTGAAGACCTTTACGTTGCCGGGCCCAGCAACTTCGTGACCGAGTTCGATCAACGAGGGCCTGGGTTCGCGAGGGTCGTTGGCGGCCGCGCTGACATGGGCGCCTATGAACTGCAAGTGTCGCTTGCCAATCCGGGCGATTTCAACAACGACGGAAAGGTGGATGCGGCCGATTACACGGTGTGGCGGGACAACAAGGGGTCCGCTGACGAGACGGTGATCGCCGGGCATGGCGATAATCAGAACGGCGTGGACATCGGCGACTACACGCTTTGGAAAGAGAACTTTGGCAATCAGTACGCAGCGTCTGTCGCCACTTCCAGTTTGGCCATCGGCGAAAGCAGGCCCGACGGTTGTTCTTTACGGGAATCTTTGAGTGCCCCCGCCACTGAACCGAGTCACCCAGGCATAGAAACCGGTCGCACCTCTTCTAACGCTGCCACCGCCACGGCTACGGACGAAGGTTTGGGCAATCCAGTAGGCCCAAACAAGAGTGCTTCCCCAACGTTCTCGCTCAGCCACGCCACGCACGGCGGCGAACAATCCTGGACGACAGACAACCCCACGGACGACGGCCACGCTCAAGCGAGTCTGTTGCTGCTGCTGGACCGCCAGCACCGCGAGCGCAGCAGCAACTTGGACGCGCTAGACGAAGTGTTTACCGCCTCGGTCGACGAGGATCGCGCGGACGAGAGCAGCGGGCTGGAAGTCATGGCGTGGAGCGAATTCTGAGGATCGCCCCGGAGAGGATGTTCAAGGCCGCCCCCCCGAGGGCAGCCCGGACACCGCTGTGATTTTGTCACCCAAAAACCCGCCGGTGGTTGCACCGCCCGCCGCGGATTGCAGCAGGTGACACCTTGCAGCGGTCTTCATTTTCCTCGGCGAGCTCTGCGAGTTTCGCGCGCATTCACGACGATGTCGCGCCAGGGTTTCCGACGTGCTCGACGGGCGGACTTTATCACGCGGCCTCGCACTGATTCGCCCGACACAGAAACAGCACAAGACCGACACTCCTTCGCAGCACGCCGGACGCTACTGGGCAGAGCCAGTGGCGCCCGTGTGTGGCATTACGAGTGCCGATGCGATTAGGACGCTGGGACTCGGTATTCCTCCCCATTTCTTTGTAGAAATCCCCACCCCACCGTGCTCCAATAAGGGTCGCTGCGCGAAGTAGGTGGGGACTCACTTTCGGTCAAGCGGCCGACGCGTTTGGTCCCTGTCGGCCGCTGGGCAGTTTTGTCCGCGCGGGCGGGCGGCGTGGGTCTCGCCTGGCGAGCGGGTTGGGGGAGCGGGCGATTGAGATTGGGCTCGGCTTTTGTCGCTAACAATCGATGCGCTCCTGAGGGACAAAACTCGGCCGGCCGGCGGCGTGGGATCGGCTCGGGGTTAGCGGTGCTCTGGTACAGTTTCAGCGGTAGGGCAGCGGTCCGGGCGGGGGTTTTGTCCCCTCCGCGCGATGTTTTGGACTTTATGTGCGTAGGGCGGCGGCGGGGGCGGCGTTGTAAGTCGTTTGATAGAAGTGGTTTGCGGGGCTCTCGGGACGCTGGGCCTGAAGCGGCGGCAAACAGTGGCGGACAAAATCCGGCCGCGGCTGGCGGGGCAGTCGGGCGGCAGGGCAATTCGGACGGGACCAATACCCAAGGAACAAGCGAGGCCGGGCCGACGGGCCTCAGTCAGCGAGCTGGCCCTTCGGCTCGATCGTGGTGACCGTGGCGCCGATCGCCACGGCGATCATCACCAGGCTCAGCAGCGTGTGCGAGATGGCGATGCCCAGCATCAGCGGCGCGGGCCCGCCGGTCAGGGGATCGCCGGCCGCGGGGTGGATATCGCTGTAGCCGAGCGTGGTGCCGGAGATGAACGCGCTGCAGATGGCGTGCAGCACCGAGGTCGGCTCGGGGTCGAGCCGCGACCGCTCGAGCCAGTAGACCAGGCCGAACAGCCAGTTCATGGTCGCGAAGCCGATCAGGGCGTTCACCAGGTTGCGGCCGTAGATCCGGGGCAGGCCGCCGTCGCGGTGGGTGATGCGGCGCCACATGTTGCGGTGCACGTTCACCTGCACGACCTGCAGCGCACAAAACCACGCCAAGAGGGTCCAGCCGAGCGAGAAGTCGGCCGCCCGGTAGGCCTCGGTGTCGAGGGCGAACGACACGGCCCCCAACCCGGCCAACCAGACCAGGATGTAGCCGTCGACGAACCAGGCCGGGATGCGGCCCGGGGCGAAGAAGAAGTGGTTCGGGTACTCCAGCAGCGAGAGCCGTCGCAGGATCACGAACAGCATCCCCACGCCCCACAGGATCGGGCTGCGGTTCTCGGGCTGCTGGGAGGTCCACAGATCACGGCGGAAGTCGAGCCACCAGTCCACGAGCCAGCGGGTCCTGGTGGCGGGCGTCCAGGGGGCGCCTCGTGGTTGGGAGTCGTTCGCTCCCGGACAGCTTACCCAAAGAGGCAGCCCCGTCGACCGGCTTGGGGAAAGAAGCGTCTGCCACCGGCAGTGCGTTCCAGGTTGACGCAGATCGCCCTGCGGCGAGTTCGCCGGCGCCTACGCTGAGCGAGAGGATTCCGGCCGCGTTGCCAGGGAGGCACGTTCGTCAACGAGCTTGAGAATCGCGAGCCCCGCACAATCTCCCCGGCTCGCGGCGAAAATCCCGCAGATTGGCTCAGTCGTCGGCCCCCTCCAAAACCCCTCGAGAACTCGTCGGCCACTGTTGGGGACCAAGCAATGCAGTATATCCTACGTGATCGCGGGCGGCCCTCAGGGGCCGTGAGTGGCCGCGTCGCTGGGAGTACTACGAATCCGATCCATGGGATGAGCGAAGCATGCGATTGCTACTCGCCGTTAGGTGTTTTTTTGGGGTGTTGTTCAACGGGGCGTTTGCAGAACGCGTGCAGCTCCTGTCCTCGCCAGCCGCAGAGGAACAGCCGCCCCAGCGTGCGCCCGCCGCGGAGACTGCGCCCCCGCCCGCCCCGCCGGCGCCGAAGCGTAGCGACGCCATCTCGCTGCTGGCGACGCTGCAGCGCGAGGCCCGGTTTGTCGACATCGTCAGCGAGCCGCTGGACGGCTACAGCGACGCCCAGGTCGGCGCGGCGACGCGCGAGGTGCTGACCGACTGCGGCAAGGTCATCCGCAGGATGTTCGCGCTGAAGCCGCTGGTCGACTCCCCCGAAGGCGAGTCGCTTGAAGTCCCCGCCGACTACAGCTCGGGTCGCTACCGCCTGACAGGCAATGTATCGAAGCCACTGCCGGCGAGCGGCGCGCTGCTGCACGCCGGGTGGGAGGCTACCAGGTGCGACCTGCCCGCGTGGACCGGCGGGGAGGAAGCCGCCCTCGTGATCGCGCCCGCTGAAATTGAGATCGCCTGACAACCCATCCGCCTATGAACGCCAAGTACGCCGTAGGGATTGACCTGGGCACGACCAACAGCGTGTTGTCCTACGCCGAGGTCGATGCGCCGGCGCCCGAAGTCAAGCTGCTGAAGATCCCCCAGCTGGTCGCGGCCAGCACGCTGGAGGACCGGACCGCGCTGCCGTCGTTCCAGTACCTCGCGCCGGAGCACGAGGCAAAGTCGGGCGCGCTCGACCTGCCGTGGGCCACGGGGCGGGGTTTCGCCGTTGGCGACTTCGCCCGCCGGCAGGGCGCCGAGATGCCCGAGCGAACGGTCGCGGCGGCCAAGTCTTGGTTGTGCCACAGCCGGGTAGACCGCCGGCAGGCCATCCTGCCGTACGGCGCGCCGCCAGAGGTCGACAAGGTCTCGCCGGTGGCCGCTTCGCAGGCGTACCTGGAGCACCTCGTGGCGTGCTGGAACACGCAGATGCCCGACGCGCCGATCGCCGAGCAGAGCGTGATCCTCACCGTGCCGGCCTCGTTCGACGCCGCCGCACGCGAGCTGACGCGCGAGGCCGCGATCGCGGCCGGCCTTCCGGACGACCTGGTGCTGCTCGAAGAGCCCCAGGCGGCGGTCTACGCCTGGCTCGCCGAACGCGGCGACCAGTGGCGCAAAGACCTCGCCGCGGGCGATCGGTTGCTGGTCTGCGATATCGGTGGCGGCACAACCGACCTCACGCTGATCGACGTCGCGGAAGACGCCGGCGAGCTGGAGCTGCGGCGGCTCGCGGTGGGCGACCACCTGCTGGTGGGCGGCGACAACATGGACCTCACGCTCGCCCACAGCGTCGCGGGCCTGTTCAAGCAGCAGGGCGTGAAGCTCAACGCCTGGCAGTCGGTCTCGCTGTGGCACTCGTGCCGTGACGCGAAGGAGACGCTGCTGGGCGACCATGCGCCCGACACCCACCGCATCTCGGTGCTGGGCCGGGGCAGCAAGCTGATCGGCGGCACGGTCTCCGTGGACGTGTCGCGCGAGGACGCGGTCCGGCTGCTCGCGGACGGGTTTTTCCCGGGCTGCGGCCTGGGCGACAAGCCGCAGCGGCAGCGTGCGTCGGGCTTTCAGGAAATTGGCCTGCCGTTCGAGTCGGACGTCGCGATCACGCGTCACCTGGCCGCGTTCCTCTCCGCCCACGGCGACGACCAGACGCGGGCGGCGTTCCCCACCCACGTGCTCTTCAACGGCGGCGTGTTCAAGGGGGACATGCTGAGGACGCGCGTGCTGGACACGATCGGCGGCTGGTCGCCCGAGGGCGCGCCGCTTCAGGAACTGCCCGGCCAGCGGGACCTCGACAACGCGGTTGCGCGTGGCGCCGCGTTCTACGGCTGGACCAAGCAGCGGGGCGGCATCCGCATCCGCGGCGGCACGGCCCGCTCGTACTACGTCGGCATCGAGACCGCCGGCCTTGCGATCCCCGGCATGCCCCGCCCGCTCCGCGCGCTGTGCGTGGCGCCGTTCGGCATGGAAGAGGGGACGTCCGCCGACGTGCCCTCTGGCGAGATCGGGCTGGTCCTCGGCGAGCCGGCGCACTTCCGCTTCTTCAGCTCCGCGGTCCGCCAGCAGGACCAGCCGGGCGAGGTGCTGCCCGACATCGACGAAGACGAGCTGGCCGAAACCGACTCGCTAGAGACCGCGCTCGAGGCCAGCGTCGAGGAGGAAGAGGCCTACGTGCCGGTGCGGTTTGAGACCCGCATCACCGAACTGGGCGTCTTCGAGCTGTGGTGCGTCAGCACAAACTCCGACCGGCGGTGGAAGCTCGAATTCAGCATCCGCGACGACGCGCAGGACGGAACGCCAGAGTGAGCGGCAACGCACAGCACGCAGCGGCCGCAGACGACTCGCCGAGTCGGTACGTGGTGGGCATCGACCTCGGCACATCGAACTCCGCGGTCGCCTACGTCGACACCAAAGAGACGCCCTGGCGGGTGCGTGCGTTCTCGGCGCCGCAGGTCGTGGCGCCGTTTGAGGTCGACGCGCGCGAGACCCTGCCGTCGGCCCACTACCAGGCGACCGACACCGAGGCCGAGTCGGGCTCGCTCAAGCTGCCGTGGGGCGACGCGCAGCCCGGCGTAGCGGTCGGCGTGTTCGCGCGTGACGAGGGCGCGGCCAAGCCGGGGCGGGTGATCACGTCGGCTAAGAGCTGGCTGTCGCACTCTGGGGTGGACCGCACGGCCGATCTGCTTCCGTGGCAGAGCGACGTCGACGTCGAGCGGCTGTCGCCGGTTGAAGCCTCCGCCCGCTTCCTCGGGCACCTGCACGACGCGTGGAACGCGGCCTTCCCGGGTTACCCGCTAGCCGAACAAGAAGTCGTCGTCACCCTGCCCGCATCGTTCGACGAGGTGGCGCGTGAGCTGACGGTCGCCGCGGCCAAGCGGGCCAAGCTGCCGCGGGTGGTGCTGCTAGAAGAACCGCAGGCCGCGTTCTACGCCTGGGTCTACCGCCACGGCGCCGACTGGCGCGAGCACGCGTCGGCCGGGCAGAAGGTGCTGGTCTGCGATATCGGCGGCGGCACGTCCGACTTCACGCTGATCCGCGTGGGCCGTAAGCCCGACTCCGACGATCTGCAGTTCCACCGCGTGGCGGTCGGCAACCACCTGATCCTGGGGGGCGACAACCTGGACCTCGCTTTGGCGCGGCACGTCGAGCAGAAGCTGACGCCCGGCGGCAAGTTGCCGGCCCGCCAATGGGAGGTGCTTCTCCGCGCCGCGCAACGCGTCAAGGAAACCCTGCTGGGCGAGCGGCCGCCGGAGTCGGTCACCGTCAACGTGCCCGCGTCGGGAGCCAAGCTGATCGGCTCCGCCGTGCAGGCCGAAGTAGGTCTGGCCGAGGCCCGCCAGGTGTTGGTCGACGGCTTCTTGCCGCGGGTGGATCTGACCGATCAGCCGTCGCGGCGCCGCTCGGGCTTCCAGGAGCTGGGGCTGCCCTACGCGGCCGACCCGGCTATCACGCGGTACCTGGCGGCGTTCCTCACAGCGCACCGCCACACCGGCGACGAGCAGCCCGCGGAGGACTGGCAGGCGCGGGGCCTGCCCGACCCCGCGCGGCCGGACATCGTGCTGCTGAACGGCGGGTTCTTTGCGTCCCCGGTGTTGCGTGAGCGGCTCCTCGACGTGCTTTCGTCTTGGTTCCCCAGCGACGACGACGCCTGGCGTCCGCTTGTGCTGGAGAACGAGCGGCTCGACCTCGCGGTCTCGCAGGGAGCCGCGTACTACGGCATGGTGCGGCGCGGCGAGGGCGTCGGCATCAAGGCGTCGCTGGCACGCAGCTACTACGTCGGCATCGGGGGGCATCCGCCCCGCGCAGTCTGTCTGGCGCCCGGCAACGCCACCGAAGGGCAAGACTTCGAGGTCAGCAACCTCGACTTTCAGCTGGCGCTGGCCGAGCCGGTCGAGTTTCCGCTGTACGTGTCGAGCACGCGGCTGGTCGACCCGCCCGGGGCGCTGATTGACATCGACCACGCCGAGCTGACGCCACTGCCGCCGATCCGCACGGTGCTGCACACCCGCAAGAAGGGCGAACCGCAGACCGCAACCGTCCGGCTGCACTCGCACCTCTCGGAGGTCGGCGTGCTAGAGCTCTCGTGCCACGAGATCGACGCCAAGCGGAGCTGGCGGCTGCAGTTCGACGTCCGCTCGACTACGCAGACCGACCTCGCGCCGCACGAGTCGCAGGGCGAGCAGGAAGGCATGGTCGACGACGCCACGCTGGATGCCTGCCGGGAATCAATCGAACGGGTGTTCGGCAAGCAGGGCGGTGAGAAGCCGTCGCAGCTGATGAAGGAGCTCGCTCAGGCGATCGGCGGCCCCAAGCCCGAGTGGCCGACTTCGGTGCTTCGCGGCCTGTGGGAGATGCTGATGGAGCTCGAGCCGGGGCGGCGGAAGTCGCCGGCGCACGAGTCGCGCTGGCTCAACCTGGCCGGCTACGCGCTGCGTCCTGGCTTTGGGTTTGCGGTGGACGACTGGCGGGTCTCCGAAACGTGGCGCACCCTGCACGGCAAGATCGCGTTCCCCACTTCGCGGCCGGAAGTGTTTGTGCTGTGGCGGCGTGTCGCCGGCGGGCTGAGTCGCGGGCAGCAGTTGGGGCTTGCGGAGTCGCTGCTCGCGGACGTCCGCGCTCTGAGGCGACGGTTCCAGGGCGGCAAGGCGACCGCCCCCGTGGCGCTCGACCCATCGCAGTCGGCCGAGGTCTGGCGGCTGTTGGGCGGGCTGGAGCTCCTGCCGGTGGAAGCGAAGATCGAACTCGGCGAGACCATTGTCGAACTGCTGCCGAAGCGAAAGCTTGAGAAACGCTTACCCGAGATGCTCTGGGCGCTCGGTCGGATTGGGCAGCGCGTGCCGCTCTACGGGCCGCTGAACACGCTCGTCCCCGTGGACGACGCGGAGCGGTGGGTCCGGTGGCTGCTCGACTGGGACGCCCCGCCCGAGGCCGCGACGGTCACCGCCATGCAACTGGCCCGCCGCACCGACGACCGCCACCGCGACATCGACGACGGACTGCGTGAACGCGTGGTCGGATGGCTAGAGAGACGCGCCGCGCCGGATCACTTTGTCCAACTGGTTCTAGCAAGCGGCAGCCTCGAGCATCAGGAGCGTGACTTCGTCTTCGGCGAGTCACTCCCCAGCGGGCTCAGGCTGGGAGACGGCTAGCGGGGCTCCCTAATCGCAGCCTCTACTCACTGAAACGCACGCCGTCTGCGAACGCGAAGCGTTGTCGAACCGGCGCCCCTGCACAGGCGTTCTCCGCCACCCCTTTCCCATTCCCTGGTAGAAAAGCGCCACGCACCGTGGTCCAATAGGGTCTGCGCTGGGGAGTCTCTGGGCGCCGAGCGGGGCCGGTTATGGCGGTGCGATCGAACGTGTACGCCGGGGGGTTTTGTCCGCTCGAGTGCGCAAGAAGGGACAGAAGTCGGACCCGCCTGAGTCTAGCGGCCGCCGCAAGTGACGGCTGTTTAAGCGGTTGCAAAATCCGGCGCGCGAAAACGGGCCGGACTTTTGTCCCTATAAATAGGTGCGGTAGCAGGGGACAAAACTCCGCCGCCAAGTGTCGGGGATCCAAGTGTCGGGGATCCAAGGGGCCATCCATTCGGAGGACGGGGCGATGCAGCTAGGTTTCATGAGCGCGATCCTGCCGGAGCTGTCGCTCGAGCAGGTGGCGGACGTCGCGGCCGACATCGGCTACTCGTGCGTCGAGGTGATGTGCTGGCCGAGCGGCCAGGCGGACCGGCGGTACTCGGGCATCGCGCACCTTGACTTCGCGCAGGTCGAGGGCGGCGGCGGGCAGCGGGTGCTCGACCTGTTCGATAGCCGCGGGCTGTCGATCAGCGGGCTGGGCTACTACTCGAACCCGCTCGACCCCGACGAGGAGTCCGCCCGTGCGAGCGCCCTGCACCTGCGGCGGGTGATCGACGCGGCGCACACGCTGGGGGTGACGCGGGTCAACTCGTTTGTCGGCCGCGACTGGACTCGATCGGTCGACGACAACTGGCCCAGGTTCCTCGACGTCTGGCGGCCGATCATCGCCCACGCCGAGCAGGCGGGCGTGCGGGTCGGGATCGAGAACTGCCCGATGCTGTTCACGGCGGACGAGTGGCCGGGCGGCAAGAACCTGGCCAACGCGCCGCGGCAGTGGCGGCGGATGTTCGCGGATATCCCTAGCGACTCGTTCGGCCTGAACTACGACCCCTCGCACCTGGCGTTCCAGCAGATGGACTACCTGAAGCCGCTGACGCAGTTCACCAGCAAGCTGTTCCACCTGCACGCCAAGGACGTCCGCCTGCACCGCGACCGGCTCGACGAGGTCGGGATGTTCGCGCACCCGAACGAATACCACTCGCCGAAACTGCCGGGCCTGGGGGACATCGACTGGGGTGGGTTCTTCGGCACGCTGGGCGACATCGGCTACGCCGGGCCGATCTGCGTGGAGGTCGAGGACCGCTCGTACGAGGGCTCGCTCGAGAACCGCAAGGCGGCGCTGCGGCAGAGCCACACGTACCTGCGGCAGTTCATCCAGCAGGACGTCCGGTGACGCGTCGGCACGAACACGGTCGGCGTCGGCAACGTCGGCCGCCAGGCCGTCCAACACCAAACGCCATCAAGCATTCAAGCAATCCGCGAGAGCGCAAAGAAGCGCCCCCACGCGGGCCCATCGGCTGTTTCGAGCCTCACCTCACGAAACAACCATTACTCAGGTGTCGGTTGCGTCACGCAAACAACCTTCACCAAGCCGCGGCCGTGCGGAGAAGAGACGACCGCTGCGTATCACACTGGGCCCGCGCTACGGGGGCGTTGTTATTGATTAGCGTAGCGATGCTTCACGGCTGTGCCGTAGTGTCGTGCTCCTAGAGGAGCCAGCCGTTCAGTCCCACGTTGGGCGAACGCCACGCACTTTCCTCTTAAAGCAACGGGCGTGCCAACGGCGACAAACGACCTCCAGATTGACCGTCGTCGACGGATTCCGGCGAATCGAAAATGGCGATCAAGGGGGCCGCTTTCTGCGTCGTGCGGAACCGCACAGTCGGCGCGCTTACCACGGTGCACAGGGAGCGCATTGCGGCGTAGAGGAGGAGCTGGTCTGGAAAAGGAGAAGCCCTGGAGAGTCCGTCGTCGCCCGGCGGCCGGGCAACTGCGGGCTATTTCGCGATCAGACGGGCCCTTCGTACCATCGCCCTGTGGGACCAGAAGAAGCCGCCTGCCAGGCCGACAAACTGGCACGCGACGCCCGCAATGTTGACTGTTAGCCTCCACTGCAGCTGCCACTCGTGCCAGCCGGGTGCGAGTCGGAGACCCCCCGCCTTCGACAGCCAGAGCATCCACGCGGCGAGCGGGATCGAGCCAATGAGATAGCCGGCAAGGAAAGGAGTAAGCCCGTAGAACAACGTGTCACGCCAGGTGAGGGCAACGGCCCCGCCGCAAGCGTTGCACTGGGCGACGCTGAGGGGGGGTACAGCGGCCTTCTGGCGGGCGGTCAGCGCCTGCTCGCCGCACCTGGTGCAGAGCAATCCCGGCGGTGGAAGAGCGGCCGATCGGTTGTCGGCCTGCGGGCTCTGGTAGGGGTTCGGCATGCGGCCGCGGCGCGCGAGCTAGCCGGAGGCGCCGACCCGGTCGGCAAGGTAGCGGAGGATGTCGCGGATCGAGACCAGCATCACCGGCCGGCCCTCGCGGTCGAGCACCGGCAGGTGGCGGTAGCCGCCGGTGTCCATCTGCTGCAACGCGAACGCGATGCGGCAGTGCTGGTCGACAGTCACCGGGTTGGGGGTCATGTACTTCATGATCGGCTGGGTGCGGCGATCGACCGCGTCTGCGCCCAAGCGGGTCACGGCGTCGCGCTCGCTGAAGATGCCGGCCAGGCGGCCCTGCTTGTCGACGATCGTCACGCAGCCGACCGACATGTCGACCATCATCTGCAGCACCTCGCCGACCGACGCCTCGGGCGAGACGCTGCCGTGCATCCGCACGTCGAGCCGGTCGACCGAGTCGTCCAGCAGGCTGGCCTCGACCGACGACTGCGGCGCCCGGACCGAGAGCTCGGCGAGCGGCGCCCCGCACGACTCGCACGCGTCGGCGCCCTCGATGTTCTCGGCGCCGCAGGCGGGGCAAGGGATAAGCATGGCTAACTGCCGAGTTTGGGGACGGGGCAAACGAGCGGGCGGCGACACGGGCGGGGCCTACTCGACCTCCCAGGTCTCGCCGGCGTTGTAGAGCTTCTCGAGGTCGCCGATGCCGTGCATCTTGGTGGCCTCTTCGATCTGGTCGTTGATCATGTCGTCGTACTTGGGCTTCTCGACCGCGCGGAACACGCCGATCGGCTCGGGGAAGCCGTCCTCGTACCGCATGCGGCTGAGGAGGTAGGCGAGGCTCGGCTCGGGCGAGCGCTCGTCGTGGAAGAGCAGGTCGTCCTCGGCGATGCCGCCGCCGAGCGCCACGACCTCCGGCTCGAGGCCGTTGAGGCGGACGCCCTTGTCACGGTCCTTGCCGAAGATGAGGGGCTTGCCGTGCTCGAGCTCGAGGGTGGTCTCGGCCTTGGTGTTGCGGTCCTTGGCGTAGCTCCAGGCGCCGTCGTTAAAGACGTTGCAGTTCTGGTAGACCTCAACGAACGCGGTGCCGCGGTGGTCGGCGGCCCGCTTGAGGGTCTCGGCCAGGTGCTTGATGTTGGTGTCGATGCTGCGGGCGACGAAGGTGGCCTCGGCGCCGATCGCGATCGACAGCGGGTGCAGCGGGTTGTCGATGGAGCCCATCGGCGTGCTCTTGGTCTTCTTGCCGGCGGGCGAGGTGGGCGAGTACTGCCCCTTGGTGAGCCCGTAGATCCGGTTGTTGAACAGCACGATGTTGAGGTCCATGTTGCGGCGGATGGCGTGCATCAGGTGGTTGCCGCCGATGGACAGGCCGTCGCCGTCGCCGGTGATGACCCAAACCTGCAGGTCGGGCCGGCAGGTCTTGAGGCCGGTCGCCACGGCGGGGGCGCGGCCGTGGATGCTGTGCATGCCGTAGGTGTTCATGTAGTACGGGAATCGGCTGCTGCAGCCGATGCCGCTGATGAACACGATCTTTTCGCGCGGCAGGCCGAGGGTCGGCATGACCTTCTTCATCTGCGCGAGGATGGAGTAGTCACCACAGCCGGGGCACCAGCGGACGTCCTGGTCGCTGGCGAAGTCGTTGGGGGTCAGGACGGGGAGCGGCAGGTCGACGGACATGGGAAACCTTCGTGCAGCTGGCCCCGGCGAGGTAGTCGCCAGGCGGGGGCTTCGATGCGAGATGTAAGTTTGTTGGTCTTGTTTGCGGAGGTCGGGAGGCGGCGCTCGTGGCGGGGCTCGTGGCGGGGCCTACGAAGCCACGCACTCTTCTATCTTCTCAAGCAGCTCGTGCACGGCAAACGGTTTTCCCTGGACGCGGTTGTACGGGATGGCGTCGATCAGGAACTCGGCCCGCAGGATCATCTGGAGCTGGCCGCAGTTGATCTCGGGGACCAGCACCTTCTTGAAGCGTCCGAGCAGTTCGGCGAGATTCCGCGGGAACGGGTTGAGGTACCGCAGGTGGGCGTGGCTCACCTTGAGGCCCTTCGCCTGGGCGCGGTGCACGGCCGTGGCGCAGGCGCCGTAGGGGCCGCCCCAGCTGACGACCAGCAGGTCGCCGCTGTCGGGGCCGTCGACCGCCTGCTCGGGGATGCCGTTGGCGATCCCGGCGATCTTGGCCGCCCGGGTGTGGATCATGTGCTCGTGGTTGGCAGGGTCGTAGCTGACGTTGCCGCTGCCGTCCTGCTTCTCGAGGCCGCCGATGCGGTGCTCGAGCGTCGGCGTGCCGGGCACCGCCCACGGGCGGGCCAGCTTCTCGTCGCGGGCGTAGGGCATGAACTTGGGGGCGCCCTCGTCGTTGGAGTCCGGCATCGGGTCGGGGTGCTTGACCCGCACCTTGTTGAGCTCCGAAACGTCCGGGATCCGCCACGGCTCGCTGCCGTTGGCGATGTAACCGTCGGTCAGGAAGAACACCGGGGTCATGTACTCAACCGCGATCCGCCACGCCTCTTGGATGGCGTCGAAGCAGTCGGAGGGGCTGCTGGCGGCGATCACCGGCATCGGGCACTCGCCGTTGCGACCGTACATCGCCTGCAGCAGGTCGGACTGCTCGGTCTTGGTGGGCAGGCCGGTCGAGGGGCCGCCGCGCTGCACGTTGATGACGATCATCGGCAGCTCGGTGATGACCGCCAGGCCCAGGCCCTCGCCCTTGAGCGCGATGCCGGGGCCGCTGCTCGCGGTGACCGCCATCTCGCCGGCGAAGGCGGCGCCGATGGTCGAGGTGACCGCGGCGATCTCGTCCTCGGCCTGGAAGGTGAGCACGTCGAAGTGCTTGTGCTTGGCCAGCTCGTGCAGGATGTCGCTCGCCGGGGTGATCGGGTACGCGCCGAGGAACAGCCGCTTGTGCGACAGCTTGGCCGAGGTGACCAGGCCCCAGGCCAGGGCCTGGTTGCCCATCATGTTGCGGTAGCGGCCCGGCGGCAGCTTGGCCTTCTCAACCAGGTACTGGGTGTTCCAGCCCTCGACGGTGTCGCCGTAGTGGTAGCCGGCCTTCAGGGCCGCGACGTTCGCCTGGGCGATCTCGGGCTTCTTGCCGAACTTGGCGTCGATGAACCGCAGGGTCGGATCGAGCGAGCGGTCGTACAGCCAGAAGACCAGGCCCATCGCGAAGAAGTTCTTGCAGCGGTCGGCCTCTTTGACGCTCAGCCCCAAGCCGTCCACCGCGGAGCGGGTGAGCTTGGTCATGTCCATCTGGTGGACCTTGTACTTCTCCTCCAGCTCGGGGTCTTCCAGCGGGTTGCCCTCGTAGCCCGCCTGCTCGAGGCCCTTCTTGTCGAAGTTGTCGGTGTTGACGATCAGGATGCCGCCGGGCCGCAGGTCGTCCAGGTTGGTGATCAGCGCCGCGGGGTTCATCGCCACCAGGGCGTCGACCGTGTCGCCGGGGGTGTAGATGTCCTTGCTCGAGAAGTGGATCTGGAACCCAGAGACGCCGGCCTTGGTGCCGCGGGGGGCGCGGATCTCGGCGGGGAAGTCGGGGAACGTCGCGACGTCGTTGCCCGCCAGGGCCGACGTGTTGGTGAACTGGGTGCCGGCCAGCTGCATGCCGTCACCGGAGTCGCCGCAGAAACGAACCGTGGCTTCGTCGAGGTTTTCTACGTGCTTCTCTGTTGCGGTCGCCATCGTAAACGTTGATTCCTTGTGTTGCCGGGCGTTTCTTGGCCCGGCGTAATAAGAGAGGGGAGCTCGGACGGCCGTCGGCGCTCAAGGGATGGGTAGGGTTGCGGCGGCGGGCGGCAGTGGTTGGGGCGGCTCGGCGGGAGTTGAGCCAATGGGTGGCAACATGGCGGGTTCGGCCGGGGGTCAGGCGCCTTCCCGCTCGGCGTGGGGGCGGTCGCCGGAGGGCGACTGCGTGTAGACCGCGTCTGGGAAATGCTCGACCAGGTAGTGGACGATCCCGCGGACCGCGACAACCCCCGATGGCGAGCGGTCGCCGTCGACCACCGGCAGGTGCCGGTAGCCGCCCTCGGACATCAGCCGGATCGCGGCGCCGACCGTGGTGTCCTTGGCGATTGTCATCAGGTCGGTCGACATGGCCGACGAGACCGGCGCCGACAGGTCCGAGCCGGCTGCTAGCAGCTTCAGCGCATCACGCTCGGTGAAGATGCCCACCAGCTGGGGGCCCTCGCAGATCATCACCGCCGCCTGCTTCTGGGCGCGTAGCAGCCCCAGCACGTTCGCGAGAGGCTCGTCGGGCGTGGTTGCTAAGGGGGGGTCGGGCTGGGTAGCGCCGACGCTCTCACTCGAAAGACTGAGCTGGAAGTCCACGTCAGTAGGACCTGAGACGTCGGGGCACGCGGGCGCCGCCGAGCGCGCAAACTAGATAGGGGCGTCAAGCGAGTCGGGCAACACGCCCGGCAAAACGCTGTGGCATTCAACTGTGGCATTCAAGAGGGCCGGTCTACAAAAACGCCGCGGGACAGCCTGGCCAATCCCTCTCTGCCGGGTTGCCAAGCTGGCGTATTTGCTACAACACTCTTTCACGCCGGAGTTTAACACGCCCTCTTCCGGGATTGAACCGCAAAAGCGAGCCAATCTGCGCGGAATTCGGTTTAATTCCCGCAGCACGCTACCGCCGCCTCCGCGACTCCAGCGATTCGCCGCCGGGTGGCCAGCGATTCGCCTCCTGGTAGGCAGTTGTCTATGATGTAACGTCGCCAGACGCGACCCCAGCCCGCGGGGGCAACCGAGAGGGACTCACCACCCGCCGCCCGCCGAAACCGCGACCAAAACCCTGCCCACGGGGCAACCCGATCCGCCTATGAACTCGCGCTCCCGCTGCCTGACCGCGCTGCCCGTCTACAATGAGCGCGCCCACCTGACCGCCGTGCTGGACGAGGTCCAGCGGTACGCCAAGGACGTGCTGGTCGTCGACGATGGTTCGACCGACGGGGTCGGCGAGTGCCTTGACAAACGAACCGACATCTATGTCGAAACTCATTCGGTGAACAGGGGTTACGGCGCGGCCCTCAGGACGGCCTTCGACTACGCCATCAAGCACGACTACCTGGTCGTCGTCACCATCGACTGCGACGGCCAGCACGAGCCGCAGCGGATCTCCGAGCTGTTCGACGCCTGCCGCCACGCCGACATCGCTTCGGGTAGCCGCTACCTCGAGCTCGACGAGGCGACCGCCAGCACCGCCCCGACCGACCGGCGGCGGATCAACCGACAAATCACCGAGGAGCTCAACGAGCGCCTTGGCCTCGAGCTGACCGACGCCTTCTGTGGCTTCAAGGCGTACCGCGTCGACGCCCTGAAGAAGCTCAACCTCACCGAGGAAGGCTACGCGATGCCGCTCGAGCTGTGGGTGCAGGCGGTGCACGCCAACCTGCGGATCACCGAGGTCCCCGTGCCGCTCATCTACCTCGACGAGAAGCGCAGCTTCGGCGGAGCCCTCGACCAGTCCGAGAAACGCCTGGCCTACTACCGTGAGGTGGTCGACCGCGCGGTCGCCAAGCTCCCTTCTCCCCTGGCGCCGGGCGTGTCGCACGACCCGGCCCCGCTGTCGCTCGACCCGTGCCTTTCCCAGGACAAGTAGGTGGCTGGGGTCGATCGTTCGGCGTTCCGACAGTTCCGCGCGCCGCGCGGTCAGGGGCAGTCGCTGGTCGACCCAGGCTGGGACGAGCTCCTGCCGCTCGTGGAAGCCAACCGTCAGCTGGCCGCCGGGCTGCCGTATGACTTCGGCGGCACGCCGCTCGTCGAGCTCCGCGCCGCGGCCCGCTCCAGCCTGCTGCACGCCGCTACCGGCGCGACGGTGACCGACGCGCTCGAGCGGCCGCTGATCATGTCGGGCCACCAGCCCGAGCTGTTCCACCCGGGTGTCTGGTTCAAGAATTTCGTGCTCGACCGGCTGGCTCGGGAATCCGCGGGCCGGGCGGTAAACCTGGTCATCGACTCCGACCTGTGCCGCGCGCCGAGCATTAGCGTCCCCACCGGCGGGGCGACCTCTCCCCGGGTCGACGCGGTCGCGTTCGACGCCGCTTCGACCCCCCTGCCCTTCGAGCAGCGCGGCGTGCTCGACCGGTCGGTGCTCGAGTCGTTCCCCGACCGGGTCGGCGAGGCGCTGGCCGGGCTGATCGACCAGCCGCTGGTCACCGGGCTGTGGCCCCGGGTCGTCGCGGCGGTCGCCGAGGGGCAGCCGCTCGGCGCGGCGATCGGCGTCGCGCGGCACGCGCTCGAGCTCGACTGGGGGCTCGCCCACAGCGAGGCTCCGATCAGCTCGGTGTGCGACGCTTCGCCGTTTCGCTGGTTCGCACTGGACATTCTGCTCCGCCTCGACGATTTCCACCGCGCCCACAACCAGGCGCTGGCCGAGTACCGCACCGCCCACAAGATCCGCACGCCGGCCCAGCCGATCCCCGACCTGCACCAGCGCGACGGCTGGCTCGAGGCGCCCTTCTGGGTCTGGACCGACGACCAGCCCGAGCGCCGCCCGCTGTTCGCCCGCCGCGACTCGGGCCGCCTCGTGCTCTCCGACCTGTTAGGCGGCGAGTGGCCGATCGCCGACGCGGCCAACTTCGACTCCGGCGCCGCCCGACTGGCCGAGCTCCGCTTCCAGCACGGCGTCAAGATCCGCTCCCGCGCGCTGGTCACGACAGTGTTCGCCCGGCTGCTCTTGGCCGACGTCTTCATCCACGGCATCGGCGGCGCGAAGTACGACCAGGTCGCCGACCGGGCGGCCGAGCTGTACTTCGGCTTCGCCCCCCCGCCGCACGCCACCGCGACCGCCACGCTGCAGCTGCCGATCCCGCACGCCCCGCGGATCAGCCGCGACCGCCCCCGCGAGATCGCCGCCGAGCTCCGCGCGCTCCAGTACCACCCCGAGCGTCACCTCGAGTCGCCTCCGTCTAACGCTGCGGCGCACATCGACGCCAAACGCCGCTGGGTCCAAACCGACAAGACCCCCGCCAATGCCGCCGAGCGGCACCACGCCATCGAGTCGGCCAACGCCGCCCTGCAGCCGTTCGTCGAGCCCCGCCGCGCCGAGCTGCTCGTCGAGCAAGAGCGAACCACCGAACTGCTCCGCACCACCGCCGTGCTCGAGTCCCGCGAGTACGCCTTCTGCCTATTCCCGGCCGACTGGCTGCGCGAGCAGCTCCGCCAGGTCACGGCCCAGGCGTAGTGCGTGCCGTAATGACACCCCATTAGCCGCGGGGCGCCAGTCGCCGGTTTGGGATTGCGCTCTCGGAAGCCGAACGCCAAGACGGGCAAGCCGTTGGATTCCACCGCGCTAGCGCGTCGTGAGTACAGCGTTCCAGATCGCATCCGTCAAGCTATTAATAGTCGGTCGTGGTGACTAGACTCGAGGGTGCCCATTCAAATTTTTGATTCGCCGGCGTCTCACCGGCACAGCACGGGTGAGACGACCGCTTGCCACATGCGTCGCTCGGTTAGACGCCTCTTACAGTTAGTACAGCCAAATGAAGACCGTGTTGTGTTCTTGGGCAATCGCCGCCACGTGGATCTTGTTGAACGCGTGTGTCAGTCCCGGCTTCGCCGCGATCAACTCGTCTGGAGACGTGATTCCAGCGGATCTAGATGCGGGGGCCTCGCTCACGGTCGGCAACACCGGTGCAGGAGCTCTCGGCATTGATGAGGGGAGTCAGTTGTACTCTGGCACCAGTTGCATAGCGCGTTCGCCTGGCGCGCAAGGCGCCGTGACAGTCGTCGGCCCGGACTCCAGGTGGGAGAATGGCTGGCTCGTTGTCGGCGACGAAGGGGACGCGACGCTGGACGTCAACTCGGGCGGACTTGTTGCGACTCGGTCTGGCGCTTACATCGCCGCCGCCGCCGGATCAACAAGCTCGGCTGCGGTTGCTGGCGCCGGATCGCTGTGGGAGATGGCCACCTTTTTCAGGATCGGCAATGGGGGCTACGGCGCCCTAACCGTTTCGGCCGGCGGTCGGGTGGTCAACGGTTTTGGCAGCTCCCTTGGGACCAACTTAGGTGGAATCGGCCTGGCGACCGTCACCGGGGCGGGCTCGGAGTGGGACGCCGGCAGTGCGCTTCGAGTCGGCGAGGACGGCGTCGGGACCCTGCTCATTGAAGCAGGGGGGCAGGTCGTTAGCGGGACCAGCGACCTGGGGAGTAGCGTCGGGTCGATGGGCAGCGTGCGGGTCACCGGCGCCGGATCTAGCTGGACAATCACTCCCCGAAGCACGCTCGCCGATCCGCTGTCGATCGGCCACGACGGCCGCGGCGCGCTGACCATCGACTCGGGGGCGCAGGTGAGCAGCCGGGTCAGCTACATCGGGGAGCAGCCTGGCTCTACAGGGGCGGTGGTGATTGCCGGCGCGGGGTCGGTGTGGAACAGCCGCTACGAGTTGTCGGTTGGCCTGGATGGCGATGGGGAGCTAACCATAGAGTCGGGAGGGCGCAAGAACAGCCGTTCGGGGACGCTCGGCCATTCGACCAACGCGGTAGGCGCCGCGACGGTCACCGGTGTGGGGTCGCAGTGGAACAACGACCGCTCACTCGAGGTCGGAATTAACGGGCGCGGCGAACTCTGGATTTCTAGAGGCGGGCTCGTGAGCGTTGGCGACCGGCTGAGCGTCGACCAGGACCACGACGGCGACAGCCGTATCTATTTATCGAGTGGGGGGATGCTGGCCCTGCGGGGCCGAACCGACAGTTCCCTCGAGCATTTCTCAGACGCGATCAGCGGGTCCGAAGCAATCCGGTTCTGGGACAAGTCGCTAGCTGACTGGGCGCCGCTGGCGACCGCGACCTACGGAGTCGATTACTCCCTGGACTACCTGATCTCGGGCGATCTCGCCGGCTTCACGCTGCTAACTGTCGGCGACGTGTCAGACCCCGTTCCGGCGCCGAGTGGCGTCGCGTTGCTAGCCGCGGTTATCCCCGCATGCGGAACTCGGCGGTTTAGCCGCCAGCAATGCCGACGCACGTTGGCCTCGTCTCCTGATTGGAAAGAGAATCGCGGAGACGCCGACGATGCGAATAGGCGTCGTGGCAGGTATCCCGGGTAATGCCGTCTGTCGACTCGTCTGCCTAGAACCGGCAGATCGCCGCCACGTCACCCTTCACCGGCATGTTGTCCGGCGAGCACACCAGCACATCGCCGCCGGTGCGGAGCGTTTCGACGCCGGCGTGGGCCAGCTCAGCGCTCCGCTCTTCGGAGGCGGTCTCGTGGTGCTGCATCGCCGCTTCGGAGAAGACGAGCGTCTGCAGGCGCCCCTGCTCGGCGTGCTTGCAGATGGCGGACAGGTCGTCGGTCGCCAGGTCGCGTGACGCGGCCAGGCCGTACTTCTCGCTCAGTTCGCTCCAACGGGTCGCGTAGTGCGGACGCACGATCTCCCACGCCGGGTCGTGCAGCTCGTCGGCTGACGCTTCGTCGGGGTTGCGTGTGAGCGGCTCGTCGAGCAGACCGCGGTAGTCGCACGCCTCGCGGAAGATCGGGAATAGGTAGCCCACGCCGGCGAACAGGAGCGGCGTCGGCGAGCCGGTCTGCTCGCCCGCCAAGACCTTCGAGAGGGGCGTCGCGAGTCGATGGAAGAACTGCAGCAGCTCCTTCTTCTGGTCCTCGCCCTCACCGCCGCCGTGCCCGTGGTAGACCGGATCGCCCCCCGAGGCGCCGGCCTGCGCGGTCGAGTGGTACTGCAGGGCGGACTGGTACTCGTCGATGTTCAAGGCATCGCGGAGGTCGTCGGGCAGCAGGTCGGTTTCGATTTCGGAAAGCTGACGCGAATCGCCCTCGAACAGACGCACCTTGTTCTGGCTGACCGCCAGCAGGTAGAAGCGGCCGTCAGACTGCAGCGAGCGGAGCAGCGGGTTGAGGAAGTACTGCTCGGCAGCGAGCACAAACTCGGGCGTCGGGCCGTGCAGCCGGAACGCCTGGGCGCCGTCGGAGTTGAGCAGCACGGCGAGGCCATCGGTCGAGTACCGCCAGAAGTCGGTGTCGGCGTTATCTGGGAGTTCGGCCAGCGGCGCCAGCAGCTGCTGGCGTTTGTCGTGGTCAAGGCCACGCTTGGCGAGCTGTTCGTCGGCTTCTTTGAGCAGGTTCTTCAGCCGGATCGGGTCCTGCTGCGTCTCGCGGCCGGCGCGGTGCGTCGGCATGTAGAGCGACACACACGGCGACGCCTCGTTGTCGGCCAGGGCGATGATGTCGGTTTGCTGAACGGTCTTGGGTTGCACGGCGATGCTCCTTCGTTCGGTATGATTGGTAGCGGCGCCCAAGAGTGGGGCCGCTAGTCGCTTGCTGCGTAGGGCTGACGCCCGTCTGGCGTTACCAAAGGCAAACGGGGCGCCACCCAGCAGAGGGACCTACCCCGCAAGGGTTTGCGACGCAGCACGCGAAGCATGTTGGGTGGTGAGCGACCAACCCGGGCGGTCAACGCCCGCCACGCGCGACGCGTGCTGGCAGCGGACGATGAGATGAGAACCGCCAAGACGCCAAGGCCGCCAAGTGGCGTGGCCAACGCCGTTCCGTGGGAGGCCTCTCCGGGCCCGATTCCGCGCGAAGGGCCTGAGTTACAGCGCCCCGACCAACGCGTTCATCGTGTTGTGGGCGTCGCCGAAGAGCATGTGGGTGTTGTCGTAGTAGAACAGCGGGTTGTCGACGCCCGCGTAGCCGGCGGAGCGGCCGCGCTTGAGCATCACCACGCGGTCGGCCTCCCAGACCTCGAGGACCGGCATGCCGGCGATCGGGCTATTCGGGTCGGTCAGGGCGCTAGGGTTCACGATGTCGTTGGCGCCGATCACGAGGACGACGTCGGTCTGGGGCAGGTCGTCGTTGATCTCGTCCATCTCGAGGACGATGTCGTAGGGGACGCTGGCCTCGGCGAGCAGCACGTTCATGTGGCCCGGCAGCCGGCCGGCGACCGGGTGGATCGCGAAGCGGACGTTCACCCCCTTGGCCCGCAGCTTGTCGCTTACCTCGCGGACGGCGTGCTGCGCCCGGGCGACCGCCATGCCGTAGCCGGGCACGATCACCACGCTCTTGGCGTGCTGCAGCTCGTCGGCCAGCTCGGCGACCGTGGTCTCGGTGATTGTGCCGGTCTGCTCGGCGGCCTCGCCGCTGCCGGCGGTTGGGGCGGGGGCGGCGCCGAAGCCGCCGAACACGACGTTCACGATCGAGCGGTTCATCGCCTTGCACATGACGTAGCTGAGGATGGCTCCCGACGCGCCGACCAGGGCGCCGGTGACGATCAAGAGGTCATTGGAGAGCATGAAGCCGGCCGCAGCCGCGGTCCAGCCGGAGTAGCTGTTGAGCAGCGACACCACCACCGGCATGTCGGCCCCGCCGATGGCGGCCACCAGGTGGTAGCCGAGAAAGAGCGCGATCGCGGTGGCGATCACGAGCGGCAGGACCCCGTCGGCGATCACCGGGCCGGCGACCAGCACAAAGTAGACGCCGATCGCCAGGCTGCCCACCACCGCGGCCAGGTTGAGCAGGTGCCGGCCGGGCAGCAAGAGCGGGCGGCCGGACAGCTTGCCGCACAGCTTGCCGAAGGCGACCAGCGAGCCGGTGAACGTGATCGCGCCGATCCAGACCGCCAGGTAGATCTCGGTCAGGTGGATACGGACGCCGATGACGGTCTCGCCGTGTTCGCCGAAGTAGCTCGCGAAGCCAACCAGCACCGCCGCCGCGCCGACAAAGCTGTGCAGGAGCGCGACCAGCTCGGGCATCGAGGTCATCGCCACGCGGGCGGCCATCACCGCGCCGATCGCGGCGCCGATGAGCACTGCGATCCCGACGTACACCAGCCCCTGGCTAGTGATCTGGTGCGAGGTCATCGTCGCGCCGACGGCGATCGCCATGCCGATGATGCCGTACAGGTTGCCGCGCCGGGCGGTCTCCTGGCTGCTGAGCCCCTTGAGGCTCAGGATGAACAGCACCGCGGCGACAAGGTACGGGATGGAAAGGAGAACCTGGTCCAAGGTGGTATCGCGTGGTTGGAGGGGGCCGATTGGGGAATGCGGATTTCGGATTGCGGATTCAGCCAGGGCCGGCATTGCGACGAGACAACCCGCAATCCGAAGTCCCCAATCCGCAGCCAGCTCATCCTCTTCTGAACATCTTGAGCATGCGCTGGGTCACCAGGAAACCGCCGGCGACGTTGATCATCGCCAGCAGGATGGCGACCAGGCCGAGCGCGACCGCCGGGGTGAAGCCCGCCTCGCCGAGCGAGCCGCCGGTCAGCAGGCCGCCGACGATGATGATGCCGCTGATCGCGTTGGTGACCGCCATCAGCGGCGTGTGCAGCGCCGCCGAGACGTTCCAGATCACGTGCCAGCCGACGATGCACGCCATCACGAACACGGTCAGGTGCTGGACGAACTGCTGGGCCTCGCCGCCGGTGGCGCCGGGCGCCTCGTGCAGCTGGAACCGCATGTACAGCCAGACCGCGGCGAGCAGCAGCCCGGCGCCGATCATCACCGCGTCGAGCGGCGAGCGGCGGTCGTCGGCAGGAGCGGCCGCCTCGGTGGGCTTGGCCGCAGGTTTCGCCGGCGGCGCGGCGGCGGGCGTGGGGGCAGGCAGGGGTGGCGGCGGCCAGGTGACCGCGCCGTCATGCGTGACGGTGATCGCCCGGGTGACGGTGTCGTCCATGTCGATCTGCGGCTCGGCTCCGCCGAGGTGCTTGATCAGGTTGACCATCACGTTGGCGTACAGCGCGCTGGCGGTGTCGGCCATGCGGCTCACCAGGTCGGTGTAGCCGATCACGGTGACGCCGTGGGTCTGGATCTTCTGGCCGGGCTCGGTGTACTCGCAGTTGCCCCCCTGCTCGCCCGCCAGGTCGACCACCACCGAGCCGGGCTTCATCAGCTCGACCATGTCCTTCAGCCACAGCTTGGGCGCCGGCTTGCCGGGGATCAGCGCGGTGGTGATGACGATGTCGACTTCCTGGGCCTGCGCGCGGAACAGGGCGAACTCGGCGTCGAGGAACGCCTGCGAGACCTCCTTGGCGTAGCCGCCGGCGCCCTCGCCCGACTCCTCGATCTCGACCGTCAGGAACTCGCCGCCGAGGCTCTCGACCTGCTCCTTGGTGGCGGGCCGGGTGTCGAACGCGCGGACCACGGCGCCCAGGCCCTTGGCGGCGCCCACGGCGGCCAGGCCCGCGACGCCGGCGCCGATCACCAGCACCTTGGCCGGGGGCAGCCGGCCCGCGGCGGTCATCTGGCCGCCGAAGAAGCGGCCGAAGTTGCTGGCCGCCTCGACCACGGCGCGGTAGCCGGCGATGTTGGCCATCGCGCTGAGGGTGTCCATCGACTGGGCGCGGGTGATCCGCGGCACCGCCTCGAGGGCCAGGGCGGTGACCCCCTTGGCCGCTAGCTTGGCGAGCAGCTCGCCGTTCTGGGCCGGCTGCAGATAGCAGGCCAGCAGGTCCCCTTTCTCCAGCAGCTCGACTTCGGCGTCGGACGGCGGGCGGACCTTGAGGACCAGCTCGGCGTCGAACCACAAGGGCTGCGTGTGGTCGGTCACCTCGGCCCCGGCGTCGCGGTAGGCGTCGTCGGTGAAGCCGGCGGCCTCGCCGGCGCCGGACTCGATAGCCACTGAGTGGCCCAGCTTCAGCAGGGCCCGGACAGAATCGGGCGACGCGGCGACGCGTCGTTCTCCCGGGGCGGTTTCTCTGGGGATCGCGATTCGCACGACGAGGGCCCGCGTCTGTAGGGAGGATGAATGCCTTGGGTGAATTACTCAGGATAACGCTCGCCGCAAGCGCTGTCACCGGCGCCTTTGCGTTGTGAGCTTCGCGCCGTTGCGGCCCCAGCGCACAATGCAGGGACCCCGAACGCCCCGCAACCCACCGGCAGGACGCTTCCGATGCACCGTCTCCTCGTGTTGTCCTCGCTCACTTTCGGCCTGCTGGCCGCGCCCCTGCTCGCCCCGCAGGCGGCCCACGCCGCGCCCCGGCTGGTCGCCGACTTCACGCTGCCCGACCACCTCGGCAAGCCGTGGTCCCTGGCCGACCAGGCCGCCAGCGAGCTGGTGGTGGTCGCCTTCCTGGGGACCGAGTGCCCGCTCGCCAAGCTGTACGGGCCGCGGCTCCAGGCGCTGGCCGACGAGTACGGCCCCCGCGGCGTGCGGTTCGTGGCGGTCGACTCCAACTCGCAGGACTCGCTCGCCGAGATCACCGCCTACGTCCGCCGGCACGAAGTCCAGTACCCGGTGCTCAAGGACCAGGCCAACCGCGTGGCCGACCAGTTTGGCGCGACGCGGACGCCCGAAGTGTTCGTGCTCGACCGCTCGCGGCGGGTCCGCTACCAGGGCCGCGTCGACGACCAGTACGTCGTCGGCATCCAGCGCGATGAGCCAACCCGCGAGGACCTCCGCGCGGCGCTCGACGAGCTGCTGGCCGGCAAAGAAGTCTCGCAGCCAGCGACCAAGGCGCTCGGCTGCCTGATCGGCCGCACCCGCGAGACCAAAGAAGACAGCCAAGTGACCTACACGCGCGACATCGCGCCGATCTTCCAGCAGCGGTGCGTCGAGTGCCACCAGGAGGGCGAGATCGGCCCCTTCCCGCTGCTGACCTACGAGCAGGCGTCGGGCTGGGGCGACATGATCACCGAGGTGATCCGCGAGCAACGCATGCCGCCCTGGCACGCCAACCCCGACTACGGCCACTTCGCCAACGACCGCAGCATGCCCGACGACGAGAAGCAGCTCGTCTACCAGTGGGTCGAGAACGGCTGCCCCGAAGGCGAGCCGTCCGAAGCGATTGAGCCGACCACCACGGCCGCCGGCTGGCCAACGGCCCGCGAGCCCGACGCCGTGACCGACATGGCCGACCAGCCGTTCACGATCCCCGCCGAAGGCGGCCCCTCGGGCGTGCCGTACCAGTACTTCACGCGCCCATCGGGTTACGAAGAAGACCGCTGGGTCGAGGCCGCCGTTGTGCAGCCCGGCAACCGGCAGGTGGTGCACCACATTATCGTCTACGCCGACCCGCCCGGCGGCGAGGACCGCCGCGGCTGGATCTTCCTCACCGCGTACGTGCCCGGCCTGCGGTTCGACCCGATGCCCACCGGCGCGGCCAAGCTGGTGCCGGCGGGGTCCAACTTTGTGTTCGAGATGCACTACACGCCGATCGGCTCCGAGCAGACCGACATGAGCCGCCTCGGCGTGCTGTTCGCCGAGCCCCAGCAGGTCAGCAGCGAGGTCGTGACCTGCGAGATCGGCAACATGCGGTTCGAGATCCCGCCCGGTGAGCCAGAGCATGTCGTGACCGCCAGCAGCCGGCCGCTCGACCGGGCCACGACGCTCTTGTCGCTCTCGCCGCACATGCACCTGCGGGGCAAGGCGTTCCGCTACGAGCTCGCCACGCCGGGCGGCGCCCGCGAGGTGCTGCTCGACGTGCCCGCCTACGACTTCAACTGGCAGACCCGCTACGTGCTCACGGAGCCGCGCGAGCTGCCGGCGGGGTCGGTGATCCACTGCCGCGCGGCGTTCGACAACTCGAAGCAGAACCTGGCCAACCCCGACCCGTCGGCCACGGTCCGCTGGGGCGACCAGTCGTGGGACGAGATGATGCTCGGCTACTTCGACGTGGTGCTGCCGCGCGACGATGCTCGCCGCGCCGGCTCCAAGCCGGTGCACACCGGCCAGGACCTGGTCGGCATGTTCGACCTAGCCGACGCCGACCACAACGGCGGCCTGAGCGTCGAGGAGGCGACCGCCAACGAACGCCTCACCAAGCACTTCGCTTTGATCGACACCAGCGGCGACAAGCTGCTGCAGTTGGGGGAGATCCTGACGGCGGTGGCTCGGTATTTGAAGTAGCGGAGGCTAGATCCGAGCTGCCAGTGAAGCACGCCGACGTCGCGTGGTTAGTCGGTGGAGCCAAGGCGACGTCCGAAGAGGCGTTTCTATCTAATCGGCCGTTGCTGTCGATCATAGGATTTGAGCAGATCGTCTAAGTACTCTACGGGAACCGCCTGCCCGTAGGGTCTCGACGGCGCGGTGATTCCGCCAGCATCGGCGGCCTGCATGAATACGTTTTCCACAACTACACCCAGAAGGTTGCCTCCAGCATCAATCAAACTTCCTCCACTCAAGCCACCGCCACTTTGGAAGCTGACTTGGATGAATCGGAGACGGTCACTGTAATTCACAGGAAGCGCTTCGACGATTCCGCTGTGTACCACCTGCGTAACATTGCGTTGGGGGATACTGGGAAACCCAATCGCCACTATCTCTTCACCGAGTTCCGGCAACCGAACTTGTGTCGGGATTCTCGCGAGCTTCGAAAGCGCATTGCAGCTTAATAGGGCGACATCAGGCGTATTCGCGTCTGCATCGAGCGGTGCGAGCACATTGGCAACGAACTCATTGCCATCGTGCTTGAGCCTCAGGTCGTCGTGTACTGCACCACATTCTGTAAAGACGTTGTGGCGGGCTGTCGCAAAAGTGCCTTTTCCGATGTGGAAAGCAGTTCCGCAAGAAGGGTCGCCTTCTGGCGAAGTAAAGAGAAGGTGAAGCACACCTTCCGAGTATTTGCGAATCCAAGTCTGCCACTCAGCCCGGGAATTGTGCCGAGGGCTAGGGCGTGCGGTCGTGAGAGGTTTGACGTTAATGCTTGGTTGGCCTAGATCGTTGAATTCGCGTGAAAGGCGCCGCACGATAAAGTCATCTTTTCCTCGCACCATGCTTAGAAAGGCTATTCGCCCTCGTAGTACGCTCGAAAGTTCTGAGCCTCCACCTTCGTGGTACTTTTCTAGAAAATGTGCTTGCGCAGCGTCGTACCCGAATCTTCTCCAGGACGATAGGGCTGCCTCTATCCCTCTGACGAATTTGCGGCTTACGTTTGGGAAAGCGTTGACTGTTAGCCCTGTCACTTCTTGCCGGCGCGTCGACGTTCTGAACACCATTTTCGAGTGATTCAGTCGGAAGTCGTTGCTGGTTATAAGTTCCACGAGCCGCTCGCCAGGTTGCGGCTGCTCGACATCGAGTTCTACTACTTCGTGCGGAAAGTATCGGTCGTTGCTGGAAAAGGTTAGGTCGTCTGCGTAGCGAGAGTAACGCAACCGATGTTGTCTTGACAGTCGTAGTAGGTCGTTGTCGAGTGACCTGCACGCGAGGTTGGAAAGATAAGGCGACATGACGCCTCCCTGGGGGAGTTTCCCGTCGTCGCAGCAACAGATTTGAGCAAGGACCTCCGAAGCGTCCTCGCCAAATGAGAAGGGAGGGTTCTTGAAAATCCCTTTCACGCGTCCTATGTGGATGCTGGGAAAGAAATCTTCCAGGTCGAATGATGCTGTTAGGCGTCTTCCACAGTGAACACGAGCATTAGTCACGATGCTTCTGTTCTTCACGAATCCATGGACGCACACCTTTGGAGTGTACTGGCCCTCCAGCCGTCGCAGGAGCGTAGACTGCAGCCACTTGAGTCGCTTGGGCGGCGCGAGGATTTTCCTATGGCCACCGGAGGCCTTAGGGATCTGGAATTCTGTGTAACGTCGCCGATCGCAGTAGCCGTAGAGTATGGCGCATAGCCGGGCGTCACTGATCCCTAGGTAAGTTGCGACGTCTTGACGAGAATTCATGCAATTCTGGAGGCAAAGAAAAGTGCCCTACACTTGGTCCCCTTCCGCGATAGTGCGCCGATCGGACACACATGTAACGATGCTAATCGTCACGAGGTTGCAGTAGCGTGTGCTAGCAACATTGCTAGCGTTCCATCGCATACAGACGATGAAAACTCGACCAAGTGAGGGCCCCAGTAGCCTATCATCTGCACTTCACGCGATCTATGGGGCCAGCCAATAGCAATCGGTGCGCGCGGTCTTTGGCGAATCCGGCTCCACCTCGTTAGGCAGGTAGAAGCAGGCACTCGGCCATTTCCAATCGACTGGATTCTGCTAGAGTGCCCGGCGGATGGGATTTGTGTGCAGGCAGTCGAAACTGGACTCGATGGCTCTGTTGTCGCAAGAGGATGTTGCTGTCGAGCAGGAACCTCATTCACCGCGGCCTTCGTAGATCGACTCGCGGCTGTCGTCCATCGTTGTCTTCCGCTGGGGAAAGCTGTCGACCCAGCTCTTGAAGCCGGCCTGCCACTCCTCTTCGCTTAGCGAGGGGTCTTCCTGCGTATGCCGCTCAAACCCTTCACGCAGGGTCTGCGCGACAAACTGCTGGACATCGGCGCCGCTGGCGGCGAGCCGGTTGAGCTGGCTTTCGATGTCGGGGGGCAGTTGCATGTCCATGGCATGGTTCCTCACTACGATCATGCGGCATGGTTGCCTGGAAGTCAATCAAACGATGTCTGGCCTTGGGAGGCCTCGCCGGGGGCTAACGCCCCGCGGCTGATGGCCTGCAGCGGGGGCTGGGGTTGCTGGGTGGCACGCCCTCAAAGGGCGTGGTGAATCACCAGCGGGGCTACCACGCCCTTTCAGCGCGTGCCACCTGATGGCCGGCTCATGTGTGTGGGCACGCTTTCTTTGAGCGGCGGCGTTGCTTGTTGACGGCTCGGAGAGTGGTGCTACTTCGGTGCTTTTCAGTGGGAATGGGCCACCTAGTCGGCGAAAATTCGAATGTGGACAGAGGTGTCTATTCGCGATCGAACCGACAACGACAGGGGGCCGACGATGGCGCGACCACGGGTGCTGGATGAGGGGAAGCAGCGGGAGGTTTGTGCGCTGCTGACGGCGGGGATGACCATGGGCGAGGCGGCCGCGTATGTCGGCTGCTGCGAGAAGACGATCGGGCGGGAGCAGACCCGGGACGAGGGCTTTGACGAGCGGGTCCGCCGGGCGCGGATGGCGGCGCGGCTCGGGCCGCTGCAGGCCGTGCGGCAGGCGGCGGCCACGCACTGGCGGGCCGCGGCGTGGTTGGTCGACCGGCAGGACCGCCAGGAAGATCGCGAACGCCGGGCGCGGCGCGAGCAGGTTAAACGCAAGCAGCAGCTGGCCAAGTCGAAGCCGAAGCAGCCGGCGGAGCGGTGGAATCTCGAGCAGGAGATCCAGCAGATTGCTTCCGCGCGACCCGCGGCCGGTGAGCGTTGTTCGATCAACAAGAGTCCTCGGCGTCAGCCGAGGGAGCAGCCCAGCACCGCCGCCCTGCCGCCGACCACCAGAACCAAGCGGCCCTCACCGGTCGCCGCAGCGCTCCGCGAGATGGCGGGGCAGCTCGCCGCGTCGGCCAACCGGGAGTCGGCGCAGCGGACAAAATCGGCGCCGCAGCGTGTGTCGGAAACCTCGGCAGAGCCTGCAGCAGTAGGGGGAAACACGAACGACGGCGATCCGGCCGGTGAGGGTTTTGTCCCCTCGCTTCGTATTCTTGGACAAAACGAAGAGGGGGCCGCGATGGAGGCTGGCGAGCTCGCGGGCACTGTACCCTCCGCGGAACCCCCGGCTGCCGCCGGGGGCTGCTCCTCAAGTTTGGCTATGAGTGATCGGGCGGACAAGCCGTGTCTCCGCTTTACCCCCACCCCGGCCCTCCCCCGGAGGGGGAGCGAGTGAAATTGCCTAGCGGAACAGGCTGAATGAGCCGCTGATGCTCCGCTTGGGGGCCTCGATCACGTGCGGGTGGATGTCGAAGGGGATCACCCGGGCGTTGGGGTCCTTCGGCGGGACGCGGGCGAACTTGGGGTTCAACCCGCTGGCGACCTGGCCGTGCTTCTGCTGGAACATCTGCTTGAACTGGCCCTCGACCTGCGAGACCTCGCTGGCGACCTGGTCCGGCAGGCGGACGCGCTGCAGCGGGTCGGACGGGGTGTTGTAGGCGGCTCCGAAGGCGCGGATCACCGGCATCATCGCGTCGGTCGGGTACAGGCGGCCCTCGTCGTCGATTTTCGCGACCTCGTCGTACGAGCCGACCACGACGTAGCTCTCGTAGCGGTCGTGGAACTCGTAGGCCTCGATGTTCAGGCGGCGCATCTCCTCGGTCAGCAGGTGGGCGTTCTCGGCGGCCTCGACCAGCGGGTCGACGTCCGACCGCTTCTGGCTCCGCGTGTTGGCGAGCGAGGCGGTCTGCAGCTGGGCCTTGCCGGCGAACGTGGCGACCTTCACCGTGTAGCGGCCCTTCATATCGAGCAGGCTGTGCTTGACGCCCTTGTTCATGTCCGACACGAACTTGTCGACCCCCTTGGGGACGAAGTACTCCTGCGGCAGCAGCGGGTTGCGGGTGATGAACGCGGTGCGCATCGGCCCGTGGGGCTCGGCGTTGCTCACCTTCTGGATGATCTGTTCCTGGTGACGGCGGATGTAGGCGAGCGTCTGGAAGGTCGGCTTGTCGTCCTCGATCTTGAGGGCGTCGGGCTCGAACCGCTTGACGTTGTCGAGCATCCGCTGGGCCTCGGGGTCGTCGATGGCCGGGTAGTCGCCGACCAGCACGGCCCACTCGTGGACGGTGTCGCCGCCGCGGTACTTCATGTGCTTCTTGTTGCCGTACTTGTCGACCCCGCGGCCGACGTCGGTCGTGTCGAGCTCGAGCTTGAGGTCGTGCACGTAGGAGCTGGCGTTGAGCCGCTGACGCAGCTCGAGGGCGACCTGGTTGGCCTGCTGCTCGGCGCCGTCGCCGGTGAAGGTGGCGGCCATGATCAGCCACGGGCCGTGCGACTGCCTAAGCCCGTAGGACGCGCCCGGGTCGGCGGCGACGCGTTCCACCGGCACGAAGCGGCGGAAGATGTTCTGCGCGGCGGCGTCGGTGGGCGCAAGCGACGCCGCGACGAGGGCGAGCGTGAGGGGCGGGGTGAGCATGCGGCCGAGCATGGGCGATCTCCGTTGTGCCGGGGCGGGCACTGGGTTGGTTTGGTCGAGGGCGTGTCGGTTGGTCAGGGGGCGGACGTTAGCGAAATGGGAAGAATCGAGCCAGACCGGCCGCGGGGCGTTTTTCAGCGCCCGAGGGCGGCCCCTGCGGTAAGATGGGGTAGGTGCGTCCGGCCCGTGCTGTTTAACGCTGCGGCCGCCCAGAATGAAGCGATTCCTGCTGCAAGAACCGGCGGCGTGGGGCGAATGCCCCCCAGAGCCTTGCCGCGTCACGATACACCCAGCCCTGCAACGACCACGACAAGATCATGAACCACCGCTGCTCCAATCGTTCAAATTACCGCGCTGCTCGCCCGCTCGTGCTAGCACTGCTGCTGGCCCTGGTCGCCGGGCCCATCGTCGGCCCCGCCGCCCAGGCGGCCGATCCCCAGACCGAGGGGGTGCGGGTCGCCCAGAAGGGATCTGAGAAGGGTGAAACGAAGAGCGACAAGCCGGCCGCCAAGCAGCCCAAGGAAAAGGTCCGCTACGCCAACGTGGTGCTCAGCGGCGCGGTGCCCGAGGGCCCAGGCAGCGGCGGTCCGTTTGCGGACCTCAAGCCGCACCTGGCGAAGCTGATCGCCCGCTTCGACCGCGCGGCCGAGGACGACAGCATCGAGGGCCTGGTGCTCGACATCCGCAGCCCGGGCGTGGGTCGCGGCGGCGTGTGCGAGCTGCGGGCCGCCATCACGCGGTTCCGCGAGTCGGGCAAGACGGTTCATGCCCAGCTCGAGATGGCGACCGCCGGCGACTACCTGATCGCCTGCGCGTGCGACCAGATCATCATGCCCGAGAGCGGCCTGCTGGTGCTGCCGGGCGTGCGGGCGGAGGGCCTGTTCATGAAGGGCCTGCTGGCGAAGATCGGCGTCGAGGCCGACTTCCTGCACATGGGCGACGCCAAGGGCGCCGGTGAGACCTACACCCGCGACTCCTGGAGCCCGCCGGTCAAGAAGAACCTCACCGCGCTGATTGACGACCTGTACATCCAGATGTACGAGACCATCGGCCTCGACCGGCCGATGACCGAGGCCCAGGTCCGCGAGGCGATGGACCAGGGCGTGCTCGGCGCCGGCGAGGCGAAGCGGCTCGGCCTGATCGACCGCATCGCGTACCCCGACGAGGTCCGCCAGACGCTGGCCGACAAGCACGAGGGGAGCAAGCTGGTGTATGTCGAGAACTACGGCGGCAAGAAGGTCGACACCGACTTCTCTGGCCCGGCTGGGTTCTTCAAGCTGATGGGCGTGCTGGCGGGCGCCGGCAACGACGCCCCGGCCCGCGGCAAGAAAATCGCCGTGGTCTACGCGGTCGGCCCGATCATGACCGGCGAGAGCGAGTCCGACCTGTTCGGCGCGTCGACCATCGGCTCGACCTCGCTGGTCAAGGCGCTCGACGAGGCCGACCGTGACAAGGACGTCGTGGCGATCGTGCTGCGGGTCAACAGCCCGGGCGGGTCGGCGATCGCGAGCGACCTCATCTGGCGGAAGACGCAGGAGATCGACAAGCCGATCATCGCCAGCATGGGCGACGTCGCGGCGAGCGGCGGTTACTACATCTCGATGGGCGCCGACAAGATCTTCGCCGAACCGCAGACCGTGACCGGCTCGATTGGCGTGGTGAGCGGCAAGATGGCGCTCGCCGGCCTGTACGACAAGCTCGGCCTGAACGTCGATGTCATCAGCCGGGGCGAGAACAGCGGGGTGTTCAGCAGCACCAACAAGTTCAGCGACAAAGAACGCCAGGCGATGCTGGGGATGATGGAGGAGATCTACGAGCTCTTCACCAGCAAGGCGGCCAAGGGCCGTGGCATGGAGCACGAGGCCCTGCTCAAGCTCGCCAGTGGCAAGGTCTACACCGGCCGCCAGGCAAAGGAGAACGGCCTGGTCGACGAGCTCGGCTCGCTGCAGCAGGCGATCAACGCGGCCAAGGTGCAGGCCGGCCTGAAAGCAGACGACAAGGTCCGCATTATGACCCTGCCGGAGCAGCCCGACTTGTTCCAGGAGCTGTTCGGCGGCGGCAAGGAGCAGCGGGAGGTCTCGGTGCGGGTAGAGGGCCTGGCCCTGCCGGCCGGGTTGCGGGACGCTGTCGGTCGGATGGGCCTGTGGGCCCGACTGCTGCAGCAGGAACGCGTCGGGCTGTTTATGCCGGTCGAGGTCGTGGTGGAGTAGCCGCCCTGCGGCGGCGTGACCACCATCCGAGGCCGGTGAGCAGCACAATCGCCGAGGGCTCGGGCGCGGCGGTCGCGCCGGGCGCAGTGGCCGCCGCGCCGTAGTTGTCGCTCCACGCCCGGTACTGCTCGGATCCGATGGTCGTGCTGGAGGGGTCGTTCGGCAGCGAGCCGGCGGGCTGGCCGACACTGTCGCGCCAGAGGGTGTAGTCGGCGGCGTCAACGAAGCCGTCGTCGTTGTAGTCGCCGAACAGCGGGTCGCCCCCGATCGGCGGCGCGATGGTCGCGACCTCCCAGCCGATGTCCTTGAGGGCGGCGGCGTCGAGCGTGGTGAGGTACTTCCGCGTGCCGTTGGTGACGTCGGGGTCGAGGGCCGCCTCCTGCACGGTGTCGAGGCCGAGCACGGTGCTCTCGACGCCGAACTGCCAGTGGCCGCCGAACGCCGACGGGTAGGAGCCCCCGTTGGCCGCGTACGCGTTGGCGCCGAGGAAGCTGTTGTTCTGCACAAGCGAGGACCACTCGTTGGACGCGCCGAGCCCGAGGGCGTGCCCGAGCTCGTGCACGGCGACCGAGTAGAAGTCGCTCTCTAGGAACTCAACGTCGGTGGTCCAGTCCCAGTGCCAGTTGGTGCTGGTGTCTGAGTCGAAGCTGATCGATCCTCCCCACGCGGCGAACTCGCCGTCGGGCTCGCCCCGGTGCACCACCTGCGAGAGGAACTGATCGGTGGTGCTGTTGATGAGGGCCAGGTCGGACGGGAAGTACGAACCTCCGAGGTTGTACCCGTAGCCGCCCGGGCCCCCGATGCCGAGCGTTGTGCCGGCGATCGACCTGGCCCCGGCGTAGATGCGGTACTCGTCGGCGTTGATGGTCGGGTCGACGATCGTGACGTTTGAGCCGGTGGCCGGGTGGGTGAACGTCTGGCTCCAGGTCCAGGAGTACTCGGCCGAGCCGTTGACGACCGGATCGGGGGTCCGCACCTCGGAGAACGAATCCTGCAGGATCTCTGAGTAGTAGCGTGCGACCTCTTCCAGGGCGGCCTTCGCGGCGGCGCCGGCCGCGGGGCCGTCCGGGTTGCCGGCGCCGAAGAAGTTGCTCGAGTCGTAGGAGTAGTCGAGCACGAGATTGACCGCGGCCGCTGGGCCGACCGCCACCAGGACCAGGCACAGCGACACCGTGTTCCGAAGCTTCATCGTCCACCTCCGTGAGATAAGGAACTCCCCCGCGTCCGTCTGCGGCAGCCTAGAGCCGATTTGTGGGGCGGTCAACGATAGCTGCCCCGGCCGCCTGCTGGCCGGTGGGCCGGCGGCCGGCCGCGGGACGCCGGCGGTTGACCCTTGGTCGAAAGCCCGCGTAGAATCTGGGTTTGCAGCCGGGCGGGCATCCGTCCGGGGATCGGCCGGCGTTGGCTTGGGCAAGCGTCGGCTCGTTTTCTGTCCAGATTGAATCTGCCCACTATGCTACGAGCGGGGGTCCCGCGTGCCTGGCGTTTGTGTGATCGGCCTCCAGTGGGGCGACGAGGCGAAGGGGAAGATCGTCGATCTTCTGACCCAGCAGTCCGACTTTGTGGTCCGTTATCAGGGGGGTGCCAACGCCGGCCACACGGTGGTCGTCGGCGACCAGACCTACAAGCTGTCGCTGCTCCCCTCCGGCGTGCTTACCCCGGGGGTCACCTGCGTGATCGCCGGCGGCGTGGTGATCAACCCGGCCAAGGCGATCGAGGAGCTCGAGGAGCTGGAGGGTCGAGGGATGACCCACCTCGACAACCTCAAGATCAGCGACCGCGCGCACGTCATCATGCCGTGGCACTTCGCCGAGGACCGCGTGCTCGACAAAAGCACCGGGGGCGAGGACATCGGCACCACGCAGCGCGGCATCGGCCCCTGCTACCGCGACAAGGTCGGCCGCTCGTTCGCCATCCGCATGGGCGACCTGTACCGCGACTCGTTCCCGGACCGCGTCCGCCACATCGTGGCCGCCAAGAACGAGATGCTCACCGCCCCCGACCACCTCGACGCCGACGCCGTGATCGAGCAGTACACGGTCTTCGCCGAGAAGCTCCGCTCGCACGTCTGCGACACCACCGACATGCTGCTGACCGCCGCCGAAGAGGGCAAGCAGCTGCTGTTCGAGGGCGCGCAGGGCTCGCTGCTGGACGTCGACCACGGCACCTACCCGTATGTCACGAGCAGCAACAGCTCGGGCGTCGGCGTGTCGAACGGCTCGGGCGTGCCGGCCAAGCACATCACGCACACGCTGGGCATCGTCAAGGCGTACTCGACCCGCGTCGGCGGCGGGCCGTTCCCGACCGAGCAGGACAACGAGTACGGCCAGCACCTGCGCGAGCAGGGCAACGAGTACGGCACGGTCACCAAGCGGCCGCGCCGCTGCGGCTGGCTCGACGCGGTCGCGCTGCGGTACACGGCGCGGCTGAGCGGCGTCGACGGCATCAGCGTGATGCTGATGGACGTCTTGAGCGGCCTCAAGGAGATCAAGATCTGCACCGCCTACGAGCTGGACGGCCGCACCACCGACACCTACCCCAGCCACGTCGACGACCTGCGTCGCGTCACCGCCGTTTACGAGACCCTGCCCGGCTGGGACGAGGACATCACCGGCTGCACGGAGATGGACCAGCTGCCCGCCGCGGCGCTGGGCTACCTGAAGCGGGTGAGCGAGCTGGTCGGCGCTCCGGTGGAGTACGTCTCGGTCGGCCCGGGGCGTGAGCAGACGATCCAAGCTGCCGCCGCCGCGGTCGGAGCCTGAGCGAAAGACACCCACCAGTAACCGCCCCGCGAAGGCGCCCCCTCCATTCCGACCGCACCGACCCCCATGACCGCCGGCGTCGACCCGCCATTGTCGCTTGCCGAGCTGCCCCCCGAGCGGTGGCCGAAGCATATCGCGATCATCATGGACGGCAACGGCCGCTGGGCCGAGCGCCGTGGCCTGCCCCGCATGCAGGGCCACCAGCGCGGCGTGTCGTCCGTGCGGGCGGTCACCGAGGAGGCGGCCCGGCTCGGGCACATCCAGGCGCTCACCCTCTACTGCCTGAGCAGCGAGAACTGGAAGCGGCCGCAGGAAGAGCTCGACTTCCTGATGCAGATGCTCGCCCGGTACATGATCGATGAACGCCCGACGATCACGCAGAACAACATCCGCGTGTCGATGCTGGGCCGACGCTGCGGCCTGCCCGACGACGTCCTCGCCGAGGTCGACAAGACCATCGAGCTGAGCTCCGCCAACACCGGCATGCGGCTCAACCTGGCGATCAACTACGGCGGCCGCGCCGAGCTGACCGACGCCATGACCCGCATCGCCGAGGAGGTCGAGGCCGGCGACCTCGCGCCCGACCAGATCAACGAGCAGCTGATCGCCGACCGCCTGACCACCGCCGGCATCCCCGATCCGGACCTCCTGATACGCACGGCGGGCGAGCTGCGGATCAGCAACTTCCTGTTGTGGCAGGTGAGCTACTCCGAGATCTGGGTCACCGACGACTGCTGGCCCGACTTCGACGAGGCGACCCTCCACCGGGCAATCCAAGACTACGCCCGACGCGAGCGCCGCTACGGCGGGCTGAACGTCTAACCCCGCCGCGCACCCCTAACTCGATCGACTACCACCTGTGCTCATCTGGCGACTAGTACTCGGCGTGCTGCTGGTGAGCGTGCTGGTAGGGCTGGCCTGGCTCGACTACGATTCGCCCCGGCCGGGCCTGTGGCTCTCGCCGCTGGCGTTCCTGGGGTCGTTCCTCGGCGCGGGCGAGCTGGTGCGGCTGTTCGAGAGCAACGCCAAGCTGTACGAGAGCGACTCCGCCACCGGCCAGCCCCGCCACATCACGCCTACCCGCTACGTCGTGGCGACCGGGGCGCTGATCACCGTGGTCATCAGCTTCGCGCCGCTGTTCTACCCGACCCGTGGCGAGGCGGTCGCCAGCGCGGGCTGGACAGCCATCGGCCTGGCGCTCAGCGTGCTAATGGCGATCGTCGTCGAGATGGCCCGCTACCAGCAGCCGGGCATCGCGACCATCCGGTTGTCGCAGTCGGTGCTGGCGATCGCCTACAGCGGCGGCCTGATGGGTTTCGTGGTGCAGCTGCGGCTGATCACCGGCGGCCGCTGGGGCGAGGAGGGCCGCTGGGGGCTGCTGGCATTGCTCTCGGTCGTGGCGATCACCAAGTGCAACGACACCGGCGCCTACTTCAGCGGCAAGTTTTTCGGCAAGCACAAGATGACGCCGATCCTCAGCCCGGGCAAAACCTGGGAGGGCGCCGCCGGCGGGATGGCCCTCGGGCTGCTCGGCGGCTTCCTGGTGCTGGGCCCGGTCGCCGAGCGGCTGGGCTGCGTCTCGGAGAAGGGCCCGGTGGCCTGGGTGGTTGGTGTGGGGCTGTACTCGGTGGCAATGGTGCTGGCGGCGGTCGGCGGTGACCTGGCGATCTCGCTGCTCAAACGCGACGCCGGTCTCAAGAATTCGAGCAGCTGGCTGCCCGGGTTTGGCGGCGTGCTCGACCTGCTCGATTCGATCATCTTTGCGGCTCCCATCGCCTACGTGCTGTGGGTGACCCAGCTGGTTGGGCCGTGAGGGCCGGGCAGGGACCTGCGCCGCGGGGCGGCGGCGGCGGCTGTCTACCGCAGGAGATTTGTCGCAATCGTCACAACCCGAGTCCCTTGCGCCACTTGCGCCCGGCAACAAGCCAACTCCTGGCGTCGGTATCCGCGGATCAGGTATAGTTTGAAGCAGCGGCGGGGACACGTGCCCCGCTGTGTCGGCGGCCGCGGGCCGCCGTTGTTGTTCCTAGGAAAGACCCCATTCTTCAGCCACAGGCCGAAGGCGTTGCGTAGGCATGCGACAGCCGCCCGCTCGGCGGCCCGCCTCCCTACGCCCCTAGTATGATCGAAGCTTTCATCCCGGTCAGTGGTCCCGACCAGCTCATACAGCTCTTCGGCCCTTCAGATCAACACCTTCGCCGCATCCGCGAAGCGGTGCCCGCGAAGATCCACGCGCGGGAGGGCAAGATCCGCGTCAGCGGTGACGAGGACGCCGTGCTGCAGGCGACCGCCATCATCGAGCGGCTGAAGAACGAGGTCGCGATCGGCGGGATCATCTCGCCCGAGTTTGTCGACAGCGTGCTCGCCGACCTCACCGACGCCAAGCCGACCGGGGCGTCGGAGATGAAGGTGGACGTCCAGCGGGCGGGCGTGAGCATCCGCCCCCGCACGTCGGGCCAGGGCCGCTACATCGAGGCGATCCGCTCGAACGACCTCGTCTTCTGCATCGGCCCGGCCGGCACCGGCAAGACCTACCTGGCCGTGGCCGCGGCGGTCGAGGCCCTGCGGCAGGACAAGGTCCGCAAGGTGGTGCTGGTCCGCCCCGCGGTCGAGGCCGGCGAGAGCCTCGGCTACCTGCCGGGCGACCTGCGGGCCAAGATCAACCCGTACCTCCGCCCGCTGCTGGACGGCCTGGGCGAGATGATGGACTTCGACCAGCTCAAGCGTTACATGGCCGAGGACGTGATCGAGGTCGCGCCGCTGGCCTACATGCGCGGCCGCACGCTCAACAACGCGTTCATCATTATGGACGAGGCGCAGAATACGACCGTCGGCCAGATGAAGATGTTCCTCACCCGCATGGGCGCCAACAGCAGGGTGGTCGTCACCGGCGACGCGACGCAGGTCGACCTGCCGCCGCACACCATGAGCGGCCTGATCGACGCCCGGCGGCGGCTGCTGGGGATCGAGGGCTCGGAGTGGGTGGAGCTTTCCAAGGAGGACATCGTGCGGCACCGCCTGGTGCAGGCGATTGTCGACGCCTACGAGGAGGGCTCGGACACTCGTTCGTAATGCCTCATGTCTACCGGCGCTAAAACGCGAACACGGAGCCAGCGGGTGGCCTCGGTCGAGCTGCCCCGGGGCAGGTTCGCCATGCTGGCGGCTAACCTCCGCAAGGGCCGCGTGCTGCTGCGCATCGCGCTCTGCATGATCACCGCGCTGGCGATGCTCGCCATGACCCGCGGCTGGGACCCGCCCCGCGACTTCCGTCCCGACCGCATCCCCGAGCGGGCCGTCACCGTGCGGACGCCGTTCGAGGAGATCGACCCGGTCGCCACCGAGAAGGCCCGCGACGAGGCCCGCCGCCTGGCCGTGGCGGTCTACGACCACGGCGCCGCCCCGATCACGCTGCTCAAGTCGGAGCTCAAGAACGACCTCAGCAAGCTGATCAGCGCCGACGACTTCGAGTCGGTCGACCAGGGCCTGTGGGAGAGCTTCTCCCCGCCGCTGGCCGAGGGGACCCCCGAGCCGACCACTGAGGAGCAGGCCGAGGAATTCGCACGGTTCAAGCAGGCGCTTTCGCAAGAGGGCGCGATGGACGCGCTCAACAACACAATCGACGAGCTCTTCCTGCCGCTCGAGCAGCACGGCGTGCTGGCGCGGCTCGACCCCGAGCACAACGCCAACCCCGAACGCATCGAGGTCCGCCCGCTTGGCAGCTCCGGCAGCTTCGACGCCACCGTGCCGATCAGCGAGGTCCGCCTCGAGGACGTGCTCAACCGCCTGCAGCGGCAGGTCACCCAGAAGGCGTCGAGCCTGGAGATCGCCAACCGGGTGTTCGCCCGGATCAGCGAGCGTCTGCCGCTGGCGGTGTCGCTCAAGCTGAACCGCGACGCCACGACCGCGGCCCAGCAGGAGGCGGCCGACAAGGTCGAAGTAGAAGAAAAGCACTTCGAGCCCGGCGACCTGATCGCCGCCGCCGGCCAGCCGCTCTCCGAGGAGCAGCTCGGCCGGCTGGAGCTGGAGTACCAGAAGGAGCTCTCCGAGCGTAGCGCCGCCGAGCGGCTCGGCCTGGCGCTGGCCGTGCTGGGGATGTACCTCGCCCTGTTCACGGTCGGCGGCTTCTTTGTCTACCGGCTGGACGGCGGCTTCGTGTCGGAATTGCCCCGGCTGGTGACCCTGCTGCTGACCATCCTCGCGACCGTCGGCGTGATGCTGCTGACGCACGCCAACGGCTGGCGGGCCGAGGCGATCCCGCTCTTGCTGTTCGGCATGACCATCGCCGTGGTGAGCCGGCAGGACGTCGCGCTCTTGCTGTCGGCGGCCATGACCCTGGTGATCGTCATGGCGGTCGGCTACGACCTGGTCGACGCCATCGTGCTGCAGGCGGCCGCCACCGGCGCGATCCTCACCCTCGACTCGGTCCGCACCCGCAGCAAGCTGCTGGTCGTCGGCTTCCTGGCCGCGGTGGTCGGGCTGCTGACCGCGATCGGCGCCGGCGTGGTGGCCGGGCACGAGCTGGCCCCGACCCTCCGCCTGGCGCTGAACCTGGCGCTGTGGTGCATCATCGCCGGCTCTTTGATGACCTGCCTGCTGCCGCTGGTCGAACGCGTGTACGGCGTGCAGACCGACCTCAGCCTGATCGAGCTGGGCGACCCGGCCCACCCGCTGCTGCAGGAGCTGATCCGCCGCGCGCCCGGCACGTACAACCACTCGATCACGGTCGCCTCGCTCGCCCAGGCGGCGGCCGAGTCGATCGGCGGCCGCGGCCTGCTGGTGCGGGTGGGGGCCTACTTCCACGACATCGGCAAGATGCTCAAGCCGGGCTACTTCATCGAGAACCAGACCCGCGGCGCCAACCGGCACGACACCCTGGTGCCGGCGATGAGCACGCTGGTGATCATCGCCCACGTCAAGGACGGCGCCGACCTCGCGCGGCAGAACAACCTGCCGGAGTGCATCGTCGACTTCATCCAGCAGCACCACGGCACTACGCTGGTCGAGTACTTCTACCGCCAGGCCGCTAACAAGAAGAACGAGGACCCGGACGCCGCCGAGGTCGACGAACGCTCGTTCCGCTACCCCGGTCCCAAGCCGCAGACCAAGGAGGCCGGCGTGCTGATGCTGGCCGACGCGGTCGAGAGCGCCAGCCGCGTGCTGGTCGAGCCGACCCCGGCGCGTATCGAGAACCTGGTCGAGGAGATCACCCGCAAGCGGCTCGACGACGGGCAGTTCGACGAGTGCGGCCTGACCCTGCAGGAGCTCCGCAAGGTGGGCGACAGCCTGGTGAAGTCGTTGACCGCCGTCTACCACGGCCGCGTGAAGTACCCCGATCAGGAGACCGCCTAGGCCGCCCCGATGGAGATCTCAGTCAACAACTCGCAGGCGACCCTCGCCGTCGACGAGCAGCGGCTCATCGACGCCGCGGCAGCCGTGCTCGCCGAGGCCGAGGTGGCCGACGGCGTGCTCAGCATCGCCGTCGTGGACGACGAGCAGATGCACAAGCTCAACCGCGAGTTCCTCGACCACGACTACCCGACCGACGTCCTCAGCTTCGACCTCTCCGGCGGGGTCGGCCCTTTCCAGGGCGAGGTGATCGTCAGCTCCGACACGGCCGCCAGCAACGCGGTGGAGTACGGCTCGCCCGCCGCGCAGGAGCTGCTGCTGTACGTCATCCACGGGACGCTCCACCTAGTGGGCTACAACGACAAGTCCGACGACCAGGCGGCCGAGATGCGCCGGGCCGAGCAACGCTGGCTGAGCCGGTTCTTCCCCTCACCGACCCCCGCTCCCCCCACAGGAGACAACTGACTGTGTCCCCCGACGCGCTGTTGTGGCTCGCCGTCATCTCCGCCGTACTCACCTGCCTGGGCGCCATCGGCGCCCGGACGCTGCGGGAATTCTCGCGGCACGACCTGCAGGAGCTCTGCCAGCGATCCGACCGGCTCGACCGCTTCAGCGAGATCCTCAAGGCCCACGACCGCAACGCGTTGGCCGCCGAGATCTTGGTGGTGGTCTGCACGTCGGTCTTCTTCGCGGCGGCCGCCTACTGGGCGCTGTTCGAGTGGTTCGGCGAGATCCTCGCCGAGGCCGAGGTGATGCCGAGCCTGCGAGTGGTGGTCGCCGGCGCGGCGCTGCTGGGCGTCGGGTTCAGCGCGCTGCGGATCTGGCTGCCGTGGTCGGTGTCGCGGCTGTGCGCGTCGTCGTTCCTGTACTACACCTGGCCCGCCTGGAAGCTGGTCGGCTGGGGGATGACCCCCGTGCTCTGGCTGGCCGGCGGGCTCGACGCGCTGCTGCACCGCATGATGGGCCAGACGCCGGTCACCCTCGACGGCGAGACCATCGAGGAAGAGATCCGCACGATCGTCACCGAGGGCCACCGCGAGGGCCTGCTCGAAGAAGATGCCCGCGGAATGATCGAGGGCGTTATGGAGCTCGGCGACGTTGACGTCGGGCACGTGATGACGCCCCGCACCGATATGCACATGCTGCAGGCCGACACGCCCTGGCAGGACATCCTGGCCGACGTGATCAAGATGGGCCACACGCGGATCCCGGTGTACGGCGTCAACCGCGACGACATCCTCGGTGTGCTGTACGTGAAGGACCTGCTGCCGGAGCTCGCCAAGCCGGGCGACGAGCCACGCACCCCGCTCGCCGAGCTGGTCCGCAAGCCGGTGTTTGTGCCTGAGTCCAAGGCGGTCGACGACCTGCTGGAGATGTTCCAGCAGCTCCGCACCCACATCGCCATTGTGCTGGACGAGTACGGCGGGGTCGCCGGGCTGGTGACCATCGAGGACGTCCTGGAGGAAATCGTCGGCGAGATTGTCGACGAGTACGACCCGGAGGTGGTGCAGGAGGTCCAACGCATCAACGAGGACGTCTGCGAGGCGATCGGCCGGGCCCACGTCGACGAGATCAACGAGATGATGGGCTTCGACCTCCCCGAGGACCAGGACTTCGACACCATCGGCGGGTTCGTCTTTTCCGAGCTGGGCCGTGTGCCGGTGCCGGGCGAGTCGTTCGTCTGGCAGGAGCTGATGCACCTCACCGTGGTCGACGCCAGCAAGCGCCGGGTCGAGCGGGTCCGCGTCGAACGCCTGCAAAAAGCGGCCGCGGAAAGCGCGTAGCCGGCAATGCTGCGCCATCCGCCATCCGCGGGCTGATGGCCGCCGGCGGGTGGCCGCCGCGGCAACCTTGCGGACTCGCGGGCCGGCAATCAAACTAGATGCTCCCTCAACCTATTCCTACCTCTGCGGTTTCGATGTCCCAAATCAAGCGTATCCTCGTGACCGGCGGCGCCGGCTTCCTCGGCTCCCACCTGTGCGAGCGGCTCGTCGCCGACGGGCACGACGTCATCTGCCTGGACAACTTCTTCACCAGCCAGAAGTCGAACGTCACGCACCTGTTGGACCGGGCGAATTTCGAGCTGGTGCGGCACGACGTCACGCACGATATCTTTTTGGAGGTCGACGAGATCTACAACCTGGCGTGCCCCGCCGCGCCGGGCCACTACCAGTACAACCCGATCAAGACGATGAAGACGTCCGTCATGGGCGCCATCAACCTGCTGGGCATGGCCAAGCGGTGCCGCGCGAAGATCCTCCAGGCGTCGACCAGCGAGGTCTACGGCGACCCCGAGGTGCACCCCCAGCCAGAGAGCTACCGCGGCGCCGTCAACCCGATCGGCACCCGTGCGTGCTACGACGAGGGCAAGCGAGCCGCCGAGACCCTCTTCATGGACTACCACCGCCAGAACGGCGTGAACGTCCGTGTGGTGCGGATCTTCAACACCTACGGCCCGCGGATGCACCCCTACGACGGCCGCGTGGTGTCGAACTTCATCCGCCAGGCGCTGTACGGCGAGGACATCACGATCTTTGGCGAGGGGAACCAGACCCGCTCGTTCTGCTACCGCGACGACCTCATCGAGGGGATGATCCGGATGATGAACGGGCCGGACGACTTCATCGGCCCTGTCAACATCGGCAACCCGGGCGAGTTCACCATCAAGGAGCTGGCCGAGCAGGTGGTAGAGCTGACCGGCTCGAAGTCGAAGTTCGTCACCAAGCCGCTCCCGTCCGACGACCCGACGCAGCGTCAGCCGGACATCACGCTGGCCAAGAAGCACCTCGGCTGGGAGCCGCAGGTCCCCCTGCGCGAGGGCCTGACCAAGACCATCGAGTGGTTCAAGTCGGTCGACCTCGACGACTTCCGCGCCCCGACGCCGAACTACTAGGCGAGCCGCAAGACGATGCTGTGGCCGCTTGTACTCCCATTTCAGATCTCGGCGGCCTGCTTGGCGTCGCTGGTGGTCGTGCTCACCGCGGCGGCGCCGCGGTGGCGGTGGAAGCGGGGGTCTACGTTCCTGATCGCCACGATGCTCGCGTTATTCGCCCTGGTCCCCTCGTGCACGGTAGTGCAGCTCGGGATCGACGCCCTGCGATTCGGTCGCTTCGACTACGCCGACGTTAGCCAGATCGATGACTTCCGCGCCCGACGCTACCTGCCGGACGCAGCGGTCGACATCGAGATGCACAAGCACGCGCAGGGGTACCGAGCCCGTTACTCGATTTCGGAGGCGGATTTCCAGTCGTACCTTGATGGCCTCTGGGAGACTTACGGCTCGCGCTCTGCCGTGGAGCGAGGGGGATACGCGGGAGAGGAGTCTGCGGCGGACGCCACGACAATGCAACTAGCGTTTGGCGATCTCGGGTGGCCGACTCTAGAAAGCGCGGTCGAGTTTCACAGCCCCACCGAGCCGGACGGCGGTGGCGCCGTCTACTACTTTGACCGCCAAACCGGTATCGCCTATCAGCGGACCGGCTATTGGTGACGCGGTGGCCCACCCGGCCGCTTACCCTCTCAATCCGTCACCGGGCATGCGCCGCTACGTATATTCAGCCAGACGGCGCTGCCTATCGCCGCGCCGACCAGGTCGGCCAGCAGGTCAAGCGGGTCGCACATGCGGTTGAAGTACGGCTGCGTGATCTCGTCAAGCAGCCCGATACCGAACGCGATGGCGGTCGTGAGCAGCACGGTTTTGATTGCCGAGGACTGCGGCAGCCGCATGGCGATCAGCAGGCCGAGCACGCCGTAGGCCAGCACGTGCACCACCTTGTCGATGCCGATGATACTCTCGCTTGGCAGCACGTCGGCCGGGTAGTGCGTCGCAAAGACCAACACCACGAGGTAGACTGGCAGCAGCCACTGCGACCGCCGATCGATGGCGTGCAGCGTGTTTCTGAGGGTGGATCGCGGGGGCATCGGCGCGGGGGCAGGCTGCGGGCGGGACGAATGAGGACGCGGGGAATGACGACGCGGAGCGAAGCTTGAACGATCAACCAGACGAACGCTACCTCCGCCTGGCCCTGCAGCAGGCCCAGGCGGCCGCTGAAGCGGGCGAGGTCCCGGTGGGAGCCCTCATTGTAGCAGACGGCCGGGTGCTGGCCGCGGCCCACAACGAACGGGAAACGCTGCGGGATCCCACGGCGCACGCCGAGATGATCGCCATCACGCAGGCGGCCGAGGCGCTCGGGGCCTGGCGGCTGGAGGGGTGCACGCTGTACGTCACGCTCGAGCCCTGCCCGATGTGCGCCGGCGCGATTGTGCAGGCCCGCATCCCGCGGGTGGTGTACGGCGCCGCCGACCCGAAGGCGGGGGCGGTCGACAGCCTGTACCAGCTGCTCACCGACGACCGGCTGAACCACCGGGTGGAGGTCACCGCCGGCCTGATGGGCGAGGAGTGCGGCCGCGTGCTGAGCGAGTTCTTTCGGGCACGGCGGCTCAAGAAGTAGTCAGCACGCCCTGCGTGGGCTTGGGGCTCTCGTGGCGATTCACCACGCCCTTGTCAGGGCGTGCGACCCTTGGACTTAGTTCCTCGCGCATCGTCCCGATCGCTTCGCGGCTCAACTCTCGCCGCTGCGGAGGATCATCCAGAACAGCCCGAAGCAGAGCACGCCGGCCGCGGTGGGCGCGGCGATCAACAGCGTGCGGCTGGGGGGCTCGGGCGCGGGGTCGAGCGTTGCGACCGAGTTGGCGGCGGCTGGTTTTGGATCCTCGGGATTGGCGGCCGGGGCGTCTGCGACCGATTCCCCCTCCGCCGCCTTCTGCTCGTCCGCCGCGGGGCCGGGCATCACGCCCTGCAGCTCGTCGGTGTCGGACGGCCGCGGGTTCGCCATCCGACTCCCCTGCGGCGTCGCGAAGGCAGACGGGTCGGGCAGGTTGTTGTCGGCGGACTCCATTTCGGCGGGCGGCTCGTCGGTGGCCTCGTCCTCGGCTAGCACGACCGGGTCATCGCCCACGTTGCTCAGGCCGGTGGGCTGGCGGGCGTCCGCGGTTGTGCTCGCCTTGGGCCGAGCCTGGGCCAGGAAACCAAACGCCCGCAGGCTGCGGGCCCGCTTCACGGCGGCCGGGTCGACGCCCTCGATCTCTTCGAGCGCCGCGGCGGCGCGGTCGGCTACCTCGCCCTCCTGCTCGGCTGCGACGTCCAGGTAGGTGATGATCGGCTCGCGGACGTACTTCTGCACGCCGGAGTCCTCCTCGCCCGCCCGGGCGTACATGTCGGTCAGCCGCTCGAGCACGGACCAGTCTTCCCAGCGTGCCAAGTCGGGGATGACCTGGTCGGCGAAGTCGGGGTTGTCGAGCAGCAGCCGCGCCGACGTGACCAGGCGGTCCATCGGCACGATGTCGGACTCCTCGGCCAGGAACCGCAATGCCATCAGCGCCGAGTAGATGTGGGAGTAGTCGGCCGCCATGCCGTTGACCTTCTCGCCCGACAGAAACCGCTGGTCGATTAGGTCGAGGCCATCCGGGCCGCGGAGCGTGAGGTAGCAGGCGATCAGCGCGTCGAGGCCCTGCTTCTTGGCGCGTTCGTTCAGGCGGATCGCCTCGATGGTGAGGGTCGAGCCGAGCGGGGCTCCGGCCGCGAACGAGGCGGCGGCCGCGGCCTCGGCCGCGGGGATCAGCCGCCGCGAGTCCGACGTCAGCATCGACTCGAGCCGCGGGAGGTCTTCTTCTGTGCCGCACACGCCGAGCATCGTCAGGAACAGCCGCCGGCGGCTCGGGCTGACCGCCGGGTCCTCGATCCAGGCGAGCAGCTGCTGGCGGTCCATCTGGTCCTTGATCCCGCGGACATCCGAGTACGGGGCGCGGGCGAACTCGTCGTACGCGTCCTGCGCCAGCATCGGGTCTTCGTCCTGCAGGAAGTCCTGGAAGAACGCGATCCGGCCGGGGCCGGACTCGGGCAGCGAGCGGAGCTGCTTCACGTAGTCGACCGCCCGGTCGGACAGCTTGAGCGGGATGGCCCACTCGTACGGCTCGCCGATGCCGCGGATCAGGTACGCGGCCTCCTTGTCCGACTCGCCAAAGTAGATGGCGTCGAACTCGGTCTTGCCGGGCTCGATCCCCTCGCCGAACAGCACGTCCTCGACGCGGAACCCGGCCTTGCCGGCGTCGGGGTCGAGGGGGCCGTTACCCGCGTCCATCACCGACGACGCCTCGCGGACCAGCCGGGCGATCACCGCGGCGTCGGCCGTGCCGAGCTCCTCGGTCAGCGTGCTCTGCTCGGCCGAGCAGAACGGGCAGGCGAACACGCGGGCCGTCGGTCCGGTGAGCAGCGAGAGGGTTAGCAGGAAGATGGCAATTCGACGCATGGGGTCACCTGATGGTGCGGACGCGTTGCAAAAGGCAAGGATTCTATTCTACGCGGGGTCGGCAGAACCCCAAGCCATCTAATCCCCCTCCGCCGCGGCTAGCCCTTAATCTCCCTCTCCCCCGTGAGTGAGGGAAACTAGCGATTGCCGCTTGGCGACTTGCTCTGGAGGGGAAAGCTCGCCTACCGGGCGCCGCTCAGCGACCGGGCCACATCGGTGCGGTAGGCCGAGATTGCCGGGATCAAACCCGCCAGCGACGCCAGCACCACCAACGCGGGGATAATCTGCAGCTCCAGCGGGTCGAACTCCCAGACCGCCAGCCGCACGCCGGTCGCCTCGACCACGTACGGCGCCGCGGCGCCGACAATCATGTGCCCGAGCGCAATACCCGCCAGGCCGCCGGCGACCGACAGCAGGATCGACTCGAACAGCACGATCAGCATCACGGCCACCCGGCTGGCGCCCAGCGCCCGCATCACGGCGATGTCGTGGCTCCGCTCGCTCATCGAGTTGTAGATGCTCACCAGGATGCTGATGGACGCCACGATGACGATCATGATCGTGAGCACCAGCAGCACGACCTGCACCGGGCCGACGATCTCCTCGAGCAGCTTGGTAACCACACCGCCCGGCGCCACGGCCTGGGCGCTGCGGGTGGCGTCCTTGTTGATGGCGTAGATCAGCGCATTGGAGCCGAACGGGTTTGCGCACAGCACGAGGACCGAGGTCACCTCGCGCAGCTCGGGCGCGAGCGGCTCGACCTCGTTGCCGTCGTTGTCGTAGAGTACCGGCTGCGCGACGACGCCCTTCAGCTCGGCGTCCGCGGCGGGCGGGGGCGGGGTCTCGATCCCCTCGTGCGGCTTGGTGAGCGAGTGGCCCGCCAGCAGGTAGAAGCCCTCGATGTTGACGAACACCGCGCGGTCGTTGGCGGTGCCGGTCGGCTCGAGCACGCCGACCACCTTGAACGGCTCGTGCTTGTCCCCCTCGGCGCTGATGCCGTGGGTTGGGTTGAAGGTGGAGCCAACGTTGAGGCCGGCCTGCGAGGCGACCATCGATCCGACAACTGCCTCGAAGCAGCGGTCGGCTTTGAAGTTCTCGCCGTCGGCAAACTGGTACATCCGCGGCGTGCCGTCGGGGTCCGTGCCGTACTGAATCTTGTCGAACAGGTCGGGCGTCACGCCGACGACGCGGTACAGGCGGCCGTTTGCCTCGTAGCTGTCGCCCAGGCAGTACGGGATCGCGACCGCGGTCAGGTCGGCGTGCGGGCCGTCGGTGAAGTCGCGGTAGTAGGCGTACGGGATCGGGAACAGTGGCGTGCCGACGTGGAACACAGTGCTGAGCACCAGGTCGGTCTTGCTCCCCTTGCCGCTGCCGATGATCAAGTGGTAGCCGGCCGCGTCCTGGTTGAACTGCTTGACCGCGACGCTGTGGATCACGATCACGCAGACCATCACCGCCACGCCAAGCGCCATCGACAGCCCCGTCAGCGACGACGCGAGCCACCGCTGCTGCATGTTCCGCCAGGCGATCGTCCAGAAACTCATTGCGTGATGGTGGTTGGTGGCTAGTGGCTGGCCAAAACTCTCCCCCTACCCGGCAGGGGGAGGGGCTAGGGGAGGGGGTTAGCCCCGCTAGTTGCATCGGTGTGGTGCGCAAGTGAATCCGAGCTGGCGACCACGCGGTTGACCTCTTCGAGCTGCTCGACCCGCTCGAACTGGCCGGAGACCTCCGGCGAGTGGGTCACCAGCAGCATCGCCACGTTCTCGTCGCGGCAGACCTGCCGCAGCAGGTCGACTACCTGCTGCTGGTGGCCCGGGTCGACGTTGGCGGTTGGCTCGTCGGCCAGCAGCAGCACCGGCTGGTTGGCCAGCGCCCGCGCGACCGCGGTCCGCTGCTGCTCGCCGACGCTCATCGCCTGCGGCTTGTGGTGCAGGCGGTGGCCAAGGCCGACCTTCCCCAGCAGCTCCTCTGCCCTGCCCCGGTCCTTGGTCTGGCCGGTGAAGGTCATGCCGAGCATCACGTTCTCCAGCGCCGTGAACGCCGGCAGCAGGTTGAACGTCTGGAACACGAAGCCGAGCTTGCGGGCGCGGAAGCGGTCGCGGCCCGACTCGGGGAGCCTGGTGACCTCGACGCCCGCGATCGAGATCGAGCCGCTGTCGATGGTGGTGAGCCCGCTGATGGCGTTGAGCAGCGTGGTCTTGCCGCAGCCGCTGCGGCCCCGGATCACGACCTGCTCGCCCTCGTTGACCTCAAACCGCGGGACGTCGAGGATCGGCAGCCGTGTGCCGCCGGGCTCCGGGTACGACTTCTTGACGTCGGTCAGCGATAGCATCGGTCGCCAAATAGGGGCAAAAGAGGACAGGCGGGTGTTTGGGGCGGCGTCAGCTGTCTGGTACGCCGGGGCGGGTGGCTCGGTTCAGACCAGTTTGGAACCTTCTACAATCTGGTGGTCCCAGGCTTACACGCTAGCACGCCCAGCTGCCATTCTTCCCCGCCGGCCCCACGGTGGGAAGGCGCCATCGAAATGGCTTGCCAGTAACGAGTTGCGACCGACGCCGCTGAACGCCTCCGCGGCGGATGGCCGATTGGCACACCGCGTGCAATTGCTGTCTTCCGGTAGAAGAGATCGGGCAGTGAGCCAGGCCGGCGTTGGCGGGACCCAAGCAACGCAGGCCAAACAAGCCGCCCACCGAGACACGTTCCCACCGACAGATTCCCTCCCCAGATGAGGCCGTCGAGTCCCCGCAGCTCGGCGGCCTTTCTTATGCGCCGAGCGGGAGGCTACGTCCACAGCGTGACACGCCCGGCATGGGCGTGGGGCCCCGCTGGTGGTTCACCATGCCCATGCTGGGCGCGCCACCCGTGGCCGGATTACTTCTTGTTCGTTGCCTTCTGAGCCACCGCGCTGCCCAGCGGCCGGGCCGCGTCGGCCAGCAGCTTGTCGGCGTCGGCCACTGCGGCCAGGTCGCCGGCCGCCAGGGTCACCACCAGCGAAACGGTGCGGCCGTCGCCGGGCGAGCGGACCAGGTAGTGCCGGTGCTCTAGCTCGATGTCGTCGACTTTGCCGCGGGCGATCACGCCCAGGCAGCCGCAGCCGGCCTGGTTGGTCCACTCGCCGGCCGAGATCAGCTCGCTGAACGCCCCGCCGATCGAGGATCGCACGTCGGCCTCAAACTGCTTGAGCGACGGCTCGACGCCTGCTTTGGACGGCAGCCGGGTGATGGTGGCCTGGGCCACCAGGGCGCCCTCGTGCATCCGCCGCAGCGAGACCCGCGGACCCCCGGCCGAGGCGACGAACCACGAGCGGTCGTGCTGGAACTCGAACCCCAGGTCCTGCGAGGGAAGCACCAGGTTGGCGTCGGTCTGACCCTTGGCGGCCGCCAGCGCGTCCGCGATCAGGAACTCGGGCTTGCTGATCGGGTCCCGCTTGATGTTGATTTTCGCGACGCCGACAAAGCCGGGCGTGGCCGGGCCGAGCGAGCGTTTTTCCTTGATCGCCAGGTTCAGCCGCGTCACGCAGCTGGCGTGGCGGTCGAACAGGCCCAGGCCGCGGATGTCGAACTCGGTCGTGGCGCCCTCGACCTCGCCGTGCACCACCCCGGCGACCTGGAACTTCACGTAGCCGGCGGTCCCCTCGTCGATGACGTTGGAAATCTCGCAGACCGACACCGAGTCGAGCCCCAGCAGGGCGCCCATCACTTCGCCGTCGACCGCCCAGGCCTTGCCCTCGGGGAGCGACTCGCCCGGCAGCAGACCGTCGAGGAACGGCGTGCCGCCGACCACGTCGATCAGGTCGAGCTGCTCTCGGGTGAGCGGCCCGTTCGGGCAGGCCAACTTGACGCCCTGGGGTGTCTGCTCGGCGACCACCAGGCGGCGGCCATCGGTCAGGTTGGGCGTTTTGCCGCCATCGCCTACCTTGATGGTCGCCATCGCGACGCTGTAGTGGCGGGCGGTCTGTTTCTCGGCGAGCGGCGCCTCCTCGTAGGCCAACCGGCCCTCGACGCTCATCGGCAGCTTGCGGACCGGGCCCTCGGCCTGCTCCTCACCCTCCTTCTGAGTGGCGGGCGCGGCGTCGAGGTCCCGCACGGTCAGGTCCCCACCGACCTTCAGCTGCACCTCGACCTGGTAGGCCTGGCCGGCCTTGGCCGAGGGCGTCAGGTTGTATTCGGCAGCGTCAGTGGCGGCCGCAGTCAGGCCGCACAGCGTCGCGAGCAGGGCGGCGGTCAGGGAGCGGGGCATCAAGAACCTCGTGTTCGCTGAGAAGGAGTACCGTTTCGGACGGACGTGCTGGATTTGATAAATCGTCCACAAGCGGTGGAAGAATTCATGGGAAAGCCGCTGCGGGCGGGCGGAGAGGGGCAAATCCTCCCCGAAAGTAAGCGCGCTAACCCTCTGCCAGACACGGGCATCCGATTTAGGGTGTTGGTCTAAGTCTATAATATGGTAGGGTTTAGGTGTGGTGTTTGGGGTGCGCTGCGAGGGCGTGTGGGCGGTCGGTTTAATGAACCAGTGAACTTTCTCTCGACCCCACGCGACTTACCTGCGTACAACAAATGCCGCCTCGCCCCGCTAGCAGACTTGACCCAAAGGGTCGGCCAGTTAGGGCGTCCCAAGCGTTTGGGCGCCATTCGTGCTAGCACTTGGATAGGCGGCAGCTGAGCTTGCGTTATTCAACGCCGTGGGCCGTGTCGCCCCGGCGGAGGAGCGGGCCGGCCCGCCCAATTGGCGTGGCCCCCGCAGGGAACCGAACGCTCTGGCAGCAGAAATGCTGAGAGCATGGCAAGCACTGGAGGGACGCGGCGAATACACGAGATTGACGGTAAGGAGACCGGCGTTGGTAGGCCGACGCTGGTAGACCGAACCCGAGAAGAAGGCCCACGCCATGCAACGCGCATACACCCATTCCATCCTGGACCAATTCCGCGATCAGCAGGTGCGCTATGCGCCCCGCGAGAAGCGGATCGAGCAGATCGAGGCCGCCGAGCGTCTGGTTGCGGAGATCGATCCGGCCAAAAAGTACCCGTTCGACTTCGTGTTCTTCCGGATTACCGGCTACCGCCCGGCCGAGGACAGCTTCGTCAAGATCGTCGGCGAGGAGCTGCTGCACGACCTGCGGCTGTTCATCGAGGACCTGTCGGACGCCACCGACCTGCCGGCCGACGCCATGGGCGAGCCGGTGCTGACGGTCGACCAGGTCGCCGAGCAGTTCAACGTCTCAACCAAAACGATCAGCCGCTGGCGCGAGCAGGGCCTCGTGAGCCGCCGGTTCGTGTTCGACGGCCGCAAGCGGGTCGGCTTCCTGCGGAGCAGCGTCGACCGCTTCGTGCAGTCCAACCGCGACCGCGTTGAGCGGGGCGCCCGCTTTAGCCAGCTCTCCGACGAGCAGCGCAACGAGATCCTCGAGCAGGCCCGCCGCCTCGCGTCCGACGGCAGCTGCCAGGCCGAGGTGTCGCGGCAGCTGGCCCGCCGCTCGGGCCGCAGCGTCGAGACCATCCGCGCCGCGCTCAAGCAGTTCGACCAGAAGCACCCCGACCTGGCGATCTTCCCCGACGTGAAGGGCCCCCTGAAGGACTCGCAGCGGGCGAAGATCTACCGCGACTTCCGCCGCGGCGTGTCGGTCGACAAACTCACCAAACGCTACGGCCGCACCAAGACCACCGTCTACCGCGTGATCAGCGAGGTCCGCGCGCAGCGGATCATGGAGCTCGAGCTCGACTACATACCCAACCCGCGGTTCACCCGCAAGGGCGCCGACAACGCGTGCCTGGGCGAGATGCCCGACTCCGACCAGCCGACCAAGAAGGTGCGTCGCCCGTCGGACCTGCCGCCGTACCTGGCTAGCCTGTACGAGATGCCGCTGCTGACCCGCGAGCAGGAGGGGCACGTCTTCCGCAAGTACAACTACCTGAAGCACAAGGCGGCCAAGCTCCGCGATCAACTCGACCTCGAGCGACCCAAGTCGGCCCTGATGGACGAGATCGAGCAGCTGGCCGAGCAGGCGGTCGAGGTCAAGAACCAGATCGCCCGCTGCAACCTGCGGCTGGTGGTGTCGATCGCCAAGCGGCACGTGTCGGCGGACCAGAACTTCTTCGAGCTGGTGTCCGACGGCAATATGTCGCTGCTCCGCGCGATCGAGAAGTTCGACTTCGCCCGCGGCAACAAGTTCAGCACCTACGCCAGCTGGGCGATCATGAAGAACTTCGCCCGGACGATCCCCGGCGAGTTCAAGCACCGCGACCGCTTCCGCACCAGCCACGACGAGCTGTTCGCGGCGACCGAGGAGTCGCGCGACAACCCGATGATCCACGAGACGGCCCAGAAGGACCGTGAGGCGAAGATCACGCGTCTGCTGCGGAAGCTCGACGAGCGCGAGCAGCAGATCGTCAGCTCGCGTTTCGGCCTGGACCACTCGAAAGAGCCGCTCACGCTCAAAGAGGTCGGCGCCGAGATGGGCGTCACCAAGGAGCGGATCCGCCAGATCGAGGTCCGGGCGCTGAACAAGCTCCGCGCCGCCGCGAAGGAAGAGAAGATCTCGCTGGAGATCTGATCGTCCGAGATTGAATGCCAATGTTCCCAAGGCCCCGTGGTTTCCACGGGGCCTTTTTTCGTGTTTCGGGCAGCCGGTTCTGGGCGATCCTGGGTCAGCGTTTCACGCTCAGCGGGGTCTGCCGCTACAATCCCTACGTATGTCTCATCCACGTTTCAGATTGTTCTGCGGGTGCATTGCCGGCTGTGCGCTCGGGATGCTGCTGGGGCTCTTGGCGGCGTTACAGACTGAGCTACCAGCCCTAGCGATGGTGGCATCGTGTATTCTCCCAACCGCTGGATGCTACGCCGCCGGCCTCAGGCAGCCAAAGATGCTGGCGAAAGTGGCGTTTCTGGCCGCGATTGGTTGGGGGCTCACCTACGCGCTCGAGCCTCAAGTCTCCCAGTCTTGGCTCTCTCACTGGCAGCGAACGGCGGCTTCTCCATTCGCTGGGTATGGCTGGTTCGTTGCCTGCGGCGCGGTGTCTAGCTTGTTGGCGATGGTTGGTGCGGCGTTTGTTCGGCAGGACGAGTTAGGACGTGTGTAGCGTGGCGCCCCCGGCGGCCAACGGCGGTCTCCGCCGACGCGGAACCGATGCCCGAGCATCTCAGCCAATCCACGCGGACTTGTGATAGCAGTCCTTCGGATTGAGGTTTCACCGGCGACGGTTCTCGTGCAAAAATCTCACGAGCATCCACCTCTGGGTTGTTTGTCCGCGTCCGGCGTGTAGCCTCGGTACTCAGCACCCAGTACTCAGAACTTCGAGAAGAGCTTTCCCATGGCCCTGAAGTCTTCGTTGGCGTTAGCGGCGTGCCTCGTCTGTCAGATCTGCGTAGGTGGGGAGCCAGCGGACCCGACGCCAAGCCTGCATGTGGGCGACCCGGTGCTACTAGAACTCACGGGCAAACCGGCGGTAGCTCTACTCAGGCTCCAGGGTTCAAGAGCTTTCGAGGCGGTGAAGAACGAAGAATTTAGATTCTGCGTCCCACTCGAAGGAACGGTCGTGGCCATCGGAAAAGCAGGCGAGGTCCTGTTGCAGCATCAGACGACTCCTCCCCGGGCTACCGAAAAGTCGCGGTTGGTGACGGTCGCTGTCCACATCGATAGCAGCCGAGTAGAGCCAGCATCGGCGTACGGCCCCGTCGATTCACCGGACCGCCTGAAAGGACTGACGGAACTAGCGAAGCAGGTGGGCGAACTGCAAGTGCGGCAATCCAAGCTCCCAAAGGTCCGGCTCGATAGCATGGAGGGGGTGCGTCTCTGCGCCTGGGAGATGGTGGAAGAAGTGGTGGAATAGCCCCCCGTTTATCGCGTTCGAATCGCGGTCTCAATCGTTGCTTCGGCTTCATCACCCGGCGACAATGGGCCGAGGGCAATGAGCTCCATCGCTTACCAACCCATTTGGGAGAGACACGATGTTGCGTACGATCGCCGCGATTGGGTTGGTGCTCTCCTGCGTGACCAGCGCAAGCGGAATGGGGATGGAGTCATTCGGCAACGATTGCCTTTCCGCCCTGAACTACCGCGATTGGCCGGGCGCGATTCCGGTCATCAACAGCAAGCACCGGGTCTACCATCAGTGGGTCAATGGCAACGAGTCGTTCTACTACCAGGGCAGTACGGCCGATCTGAACGACGCGTTGGCTGACTTCGCCCGCATCAAGGCCGACCGCTTGGCCGTTGTGATCCACCCCGGGCCAGGCGAGACGCACTCCTTCAACCAAGAGCGTCAGGTCGAATTCGATTGGCAGCTGCATCTCCTCGGCGGGATCGCCAAGCACATGGCGACGCTTCCCCTCGGCAGTAACGTGTGGGACCCGAACCCGTACCTGCACATCTACCTCGGTGACGGCGTCGAGCTGGACGCCCTGAGGATTCCCGCGGGCGTCGACGTGCTGGAGTTGGCCGACCTGCAGACCCGCTACGCCAAGGCCCTCGAGAGCACAGACCAGTCCGTGCGGGGGTGGACTTGCGGGCGCATCGCCAGCCTCGACCCCTACCGCCGCGAGTCGATGCAGGCTATCGCCCGCATGCTCAACGACAGCGACGACTGGGTCCGTCTCAACGCCGCCGGGGCGCTAGCCACCTTCACTACGTTCTCTGACGAGGCGATCCACGAGCTCGAGGCGGTCGAGACCAACGACGAAAAGCTGCAGGAGCGGATTGATAAATCAATCCAGCAGCTGCGCGACAGCCAGCACGAACCAGATAAGCAGCAGGCATTCCAGCAGCAGCTAGACGCGATCCATGCGTATGTGGAAGCCCTGACAGACCGTTAGCTTGGGGACGCGGCAGGATTGTCTCGTGGCCATTAGTCTCGCGCCCGCATGGTGGCGGGCATGCAGCCCCCGGCTGCTAGCAACAACCGGCATCGCGGTGGACCGCTTGTCGGGGAGTGGCTAAAGTCGCCGCCCTTTGCCCGTTTCGAACCGTCGAGCCGCCCGCATGAAACGCCTGACGCAATACGCTGTGCTGTTGCTGCTGGTGGGCGCTGCCGCGTCGGTTGGTCAGACGCAGCAGCTCGAGGAGTTCCGCCAATCCGCGCACACCCCGCAGCCGGAGGAACCGAAGCCCGCCAAGCGGCGGCGGTCTTTCTACGACTGCGAAGATGATCCGTTCGACGACCTCAAGGCGATGGTGGTGTTCGGCGTACTGGCCGCGCCGTACTACCTGCCCTACGCGGCGTTCGACCAGCCGGGCTGCGACCGCTTCGAGAGCTACGCCGCGGAGCAGAGGCAGATCGCCTACAAAGACACCAACTGGTTCTGCAACAGCACCAACGTCGTCGCGTCGGCCCGGGCGCAGGTCGACTACGGGACCGACTTCAGCGGGCTGGAGCAGATCGGCACGAAGCTGCAGGTCGACCTGCCGGTCTGGCGGCTGACGCTCGACGGCTCGATCAGCAGCTACTACGAGCAGCTGGCGGCCGGCGGCGAGGACCACCTTGCTATCGGCGACGCCAACCTGGTGTTCCGCTTCGCGCAGGGCGAGCGGATCGTCTGGCGGAGCGGCGTCGGCATGAACTGGCTGGCCGACACGCACAACGAGGCCGGCTTCAATTTCACCTACGGCCTCGACGCGATGCCGTGGGAGCCGGTGGTGTTCTCGACCGAGATCGACCTCGGCACACTCGGCCACGAGCGCCTGCTGCGCAGCCGCACCACCCTCGGCCTGCAATGGCGAGAGGTCGAGGTCTACACCGGCTACGAGTACGTCGAGGCCGGCTCGGCCGGCCTGTCGACCATGCTGTTCGGCGTGCGTGGGTGGTGGTAGTCGGGGCTACACTCGCTTCGGGTGTCGGGCACTCGGCGTGGGTCGTCGGTAGCGACAAAACGCCCGCGTCTGGCGGTGCACCGGGCAGCGGTCAGCTCGGCCTAGATCCACCGCCAACCACCGCCGGCAGCAGCAAAATCGCCGTGGTGCGCCGCCTGCCAGCAGCACGTCGAGGAGGGCGCCGGCCTGGGGGTAGTCCTTGTCGGCGTTTGCTTGGATGAGCAAGAAGATCGCGTCGTTCCGCGAGCCAGGGACGTGCCTCAGCAGCAGCGTCGCGAGGTGGTAGCAAGCCTCCTCGCGACTGTAGGGCGTGATGGATGGCGAATCGATCGCGAGTCGATAGGCATGCCGAGCCGCGGCGACCTCTCGCCGGACGCCTAATTGGTGATGCAGGCAGTAGGCGACCTCAAGCAGGTGGTCGCCGTCGCCGTTGGCGGCCGCTCGGACCCACCAGCGGTAGGCCAGCTCGGGGCGGCCGAGAATGCGGCACTCGGCGGCGATGTTGTTGGCGGCGTAACCGTGGCCGCCCCGAGCCTTCCGGACCAGCCGGGCGAAGCGAGCATAGCTGTGTGGGCGGGTGGGCATGATCGGGCAAGCAGGGCTGAGTGGCCGGCAAGCGATCGCAACATGGCGAATGTGGCAGGCGGCGAAACCAGACACCCGCTGGTTGGAAAAGGTTCGAGGTGAGCCGTAAGGACCAGCATTCATAGCCGGCGTTTTGTGGTGGCTATCCGCCAATGGGGCACAAGTAGCAGCAGGCATGGAACCTGCGATCGATCATGGTGCAATACCTCAGCGCAGCCGCTGCGAGTATTGTCAACGTAGTTCCCAGTAAATTGCGGTGACTAGCGGACGCGAGGTATGCAAAGTATTCGGCAAGGGAGGATTCAGTTCGGCCTCATGCCGATGTTTGCCGGATTCACTCTTGCCGCTGTAGCGGCGGCAAACTGGATAGACATAGCCTACTTCTTGAGTGAGCACGTCGCCGCTATGGCGCCGTTCATTTCAGCGGTCGTCTACGCACTAACTTGCAGCCTACACGGACGTAGCGAAGTCAGTACCGGAACGTGGTGTCGTCCATGGGCGACGGGGATAGCTATTTCCGTGGCGGTCTTGCTGCTGGGCGTCGCGTTGGTGTTTCGGCTTCGGTGGGGCACGCCCTGGGGCGATGCAGGCTGGCCGCGTCCCTTCCCCTACCCCGACTCCGCACTTGATGCGCTGCACGACTGGTGGGACAAGCGGAATCCTCCCCCGCCCGGCTCGTTCAAGTACCACGGCGAGTACTACACGATTCTGCTCTTCCTGGATCTCACGGTCGTCTCAGTGTCTGCGCTGCTCGGTGTGACGCTCGGAGTCGTTCTGCCGTTGAAGCGATTTATGAAGGGTACTGGGCAAGAGGCCGGCGAAGCGCCCTGCGCGGTCGCCAGCGACTGAGGAAGTCCGTTGCGCTACAAGCAAAGCATGAACCAACAAAAAAGGCCCCGCGGATCCCGCGGGGCCTTTTTCGTTTCTCGTTGAGTCGCCGGTTGGCTTACTGGCTGACCTGGTTGCTCAGCTCGTTGCCGCGGGCGCGGAAGTCGGCGGCGACGTCCGAGCGGCCGATGGCGTCGAGTTCGTCGGCCAGCTTCAGGTAGGCGGGGGCGAGCTGGTCGTCGAAGTCGACCGCCGTGGCGAGCGACTTCACCGCCTTGTCGTGCTTGCCCTGCAGGGCGTACGCGACGCCGCGGAAGTAGTAGTGCTGGCCGTTGGTCGGCTGCAGGCGGATGGCGTCGTTGAAGTCGGCGATGGCCCGCTCGTACTCGCCGAGCTGCACGTAGACCAGGCCGCGGTTGACGTAGGCGTCGGTGTAGCGGTCGCTGACGGCCAGGGCCTGGGCATACGACTTCAGGGCCTCGTAGTACTCGCCCAGCTGGGCATAGACGCGGCCCTTCCACAGCGCGGAGTGCGGCGTGGCGAAGTCGATGCTGGCCGCCTTGTCGAAGTCGTCGATCGCCATCCGCTCCTCGCCCATGTGGAAGAAGCAGATGCCGCGGCGGAAGTACGCCTGTGCCAGCCCGGGGTTGAGGTCGATCGCTTCGGTGAACGAGCCGACCGCGGAGGCCAGGTCGCCCAGCTGACGCTCGGCCACGCCGCGGCTGAACAGGGCGGAAGCCTTGGCGGCGGCCAGCTGCGGGCGGTCCGGCAGGGCGTCGAGCAGCCGCTGGCTCTCGTCGAGCTTCTCCTGGAACAGGCGACGCTGCTCCTCGGGGTCTTCACTTTCCTTGGCGGCCTCCTCAAGCATCGCGGCCCGCTGGAGCTGGCCCTCGACGTACGGCAGGTCGGAGTCCTCTTCGGGTTCGTAGTTCTCGATCGCCTTGCGGTAGGCCTCGGCTCCGGCGGCCCAGTCTTCCTGGATCGCGGCGATCATGCCCTGCAGGGCGTAGACCTCGTAGTCCTTGTCGTCGATGGCGAGGGCGGCCTGGATGTCCGCGTTGGCGTCCTCGAACTTGCCGCTCTGGGCGTAGGTCTGGGCCCGCAGGCGGTAGGCCTCGGCGTTCTTCTCGGGGTCGTCGACGCCGGCCTCGATCCACTTGTCGAGGGCCTTGCGTCCTTGATCGGGGGCCCCGGCCAGGGCGTAGACCTTGCCGAGGTTGAACTGGTACAGCGGGTTGTTGGAGTCGGACTCGACGGCCTCTTCAAAGTCGGCCAGGGCGTCGCCGAGGGCGCCCATCTCGAGGTAGATCTCGCCGCTCAGGTTGCTCGCGGCGGCCAGCATGGCCGGGTCGCGCGACTGGTTGTACTGGCGGAAGTTCTTCAGGTCTTCCTGGGCCTTGGCGTATTCCTTGAGCTCTTTGCGGGCGGTGGCGCGGCCGATGTAGCCGGGCCCCGAAGCGCCGCCGCTGGCGGTGATCGCCTCGCTGAAGGTTGCGGCGGCCTCCTCGTACTCTTCGGCCTCGAGTTGCTGCTGCCCCTGCTCGAGCATGGCGTTGTACTTCTCGAGGGCCTCTTCCTGGGACATCTGGGCCCAAGCCGGCGCAGGCAGCAGGCAGCACGAGAGCAGGCAGCACGTGACTAGCGCAGCGAGAGAGCGAAAGCGATAGGAGCGATGAATCATGGTCCGGCAGCCCGTGTTACATGAGAGTCAGGGTGTGGCTCGCCGGGGCATCACGGGGGAGACCGCCGGCCGCGCTTCGCGCAGAGCTACAGGCCATCGTACCACCGGGCTCCGGTCGCGCCCCTCAGATTGCGGGGGCGAACCAGCTTTTCCAGGGTGTGGATGCACCGGTTGCGCCAGGCCCGCGGGGCGGCGCTGATTGCAGCAGTTGACAGGCTCTGCCCGGGCTCCCCGCGGTGGGTTGCCGCGCGGGGCCGGTCGTGCCGGGCGTTACGGTTTTAGGACCGGCGAGGGCTCTTCGCCCTTGAGGGCGGGCACGGCGAAGCGGGTGTACGGCTTGGCGGTGCGGCTGTACTCGGCGGCGAAGGCCTCGGCGTCCTCGGCGGTGAAGTCGCGTTCGATCGTCCGCCGGTAGCCGGCGTGCTCGTAGATGTGCACGACGTAGTTGGCCTCGGGCTTGGGCGGCTCCTCGGGTTTCGACTCCGTGGGCTTCGCGTCCTCGGGCGTCGGCTCGTTGGGCACCTCGGCCTGCGGCGACGCCTCCTCTGCGGGTTCGTCGTCGGTCGGGTCGTCGGACTCGGGATCGTCCTGCTGCTTGACCTTCTTCTTGGCCCTCTTCTTCTTGGGCGCCTTCTTGGCGGCCTTCTTCTTGGGGCCGTCCTTCGACTCGGCGGCCGTCTTGCGGGCCGGCTTCTTGGCGGTCTTCTTCTTCTTAGGGGCGGGCGCCTCTTCTTCGTCGAGGTCGTCATCGTCGTCGTCGACGTCAACGAATTCGAAATCGTCGTCGTAGAGGTCGTCGTCGTCTTCTTGGCGAGGCGCCGGCATGTTGGATTCCGCTGCAGTGATTCGAAGGGGGGCGGCAAAGAAGCAAGGGGCGGGCCGAGAATGGCCGCCGAGCCGCACTGCCCCCCAGTATCCAGCCCCGCGGAAGCCGCGTCAATGCGGGGGGCCCGCCCAGTTGGGCCCGCGGAAAGCCGGGCCGCCGGCCCGCTACCGCATCGCCACCTGGATCTTGGCCGCCTCGACGGCCCGGGTGAGGGCCGCGTCGCTGTTTTCAGAACGCCCTTCGGTCAAGCTCGTAGCTCGTCGCACGACGATATCGGGATTAACCCCGACTTTGCTGATTGGATGACCGAGGGGCGAAAAGAACTTAGCGGTCGTCAGGCGGATCCCAGCCCCACCTTGTCCCAGGGAGAAAATCCCCTGCACCGAACCCTTGCCGAAAGACCGCTCTCCGACAATGGCGCCGCGATTCGAGTCTTTGATCGCCGCGGCAAATATCTCGCTAGCACTGGCGCTGTCGCCGTCGATCAGCACCACCAGCGGCACCCGCCAGGTGCCGGCCCGGTGGGCCCGGAAGTCGATGGTCTCGCCCTCGCTCCGGCCGCTGGTCGAAACGATCCGACCCTCGGCGACAAACTTGTCCGCCATCTCGACGCTCGAGGTCAGCAGGCCGCCCGGGTTGCCCCGCAGGTCGAGGATCAGGCTCCGCATCCCCTTGCCGTGCAGGTCCCACAGGGCGGCGTCGAGGTCGCGGCTGGTTGACTTCTGGAACACCGGCACGCGGACATAGGCGACCCCGTACTGCGGGTCGAGGATCCGCACGTCCTCGAGGCTCGGCACGTCGACGTGCTCACGCCGCACCGACAGGTCGCGGGTCACGGTCGGCTCGCCCATCCAGCTCGACAGCCGGCCTTCGGTCGGCCGGGCCACGACGTGGGCCTCCTCTCGCGGCGAGACCACCGTCACGCGGCAGTACGAGCCCTCTTCGCCCGTCAGCAGACCGGCGGCCTCGTCGGTGCTGAGCTCGGCGGTGGCCTGCCCGTCGACCGCGACAATGCGGTCGCCGTCGTGGATGCCGCCCCGCTCGGCCGGGCTGTTGGGGATCACGCGGACGATCAGGAGGGCGCCGTTGTCTGGCTTCAGCTCAACGCCGAGGCCGACAAAGTTGCCCTCGATCTGCGAGTAGACGTCCCGCAGCTGGGCGGGAGTCAGGAACGATGAATAGTGGTCGAGCGTCTCGGCGGCCGCGGCGGTGAACTCCAGCGAGGTCGCGACCGGGTTCAGGCCGATCCGGTAAGAGGCCAGGCGGGCCGCCTGCTGCTGGGCGGCCAACGCCCCTTGGCTGCTGTTGGTGAGGGCGCCCGAGCCGAGCTGACGCAGCTCTTCATCGAGCTGCGAGACCTGCTTCGAGCTGGCCCGCACGCCGTTGGCGCGGAGGAACTGCGGCTCCTGCAACGCGATCCGCAGGCCGTAGATGCCCTTGCGGGCGGCGGCGTCCCACTGGGGGGTCGTGACGTAGTGGGTTTCCATCTTGCTGAGCAGCTCGCGGTACAGGCCCTCGGCCTGCTGGCTGCTGAGCTCGTGGACCGAGTCGACAAAGCTGTCGTCGGTGTACCGACGCTCGAGGCTGAAGTGCATGCGGGCGGTGACAAACCGCTGCCGGAGCGAGGCGTCCGACGGGTGCTCGCGGAGGGCGTCCTCGTAGAAGGCGAGGGCGTCGCCCCACCGCTTCTGGCTCTCGAGCTCGCGCCCCTTGGCGAGGAGCGTGGCGGCCGAGGGGCCGGCCGGGGCTTCGACGACCGGCGACGCGGACTGGGCCCGGGCGATCGACGGCATGGCGCCCGAGGTCAGAACGCCAGCGACCACGGTTGCGAGCAGGCAGCGTTGCAGCAAGTCAGCGACCCGATTCAGCATGCTTCGTTCCATCTTCTCTAGGGGCCCGCGGCGTCCGGCAGGTTGACCGAGTTCCGTTTCACTCCCCGTACCCGTCTGCCACCCCGTTGGGAGGCCCCGAAGGTCGGGTCGTGCGGCCCAGCGACGACTGTGAGGGTTGTCGCTGCCAGGCCAGGCGCTCGCTGCGGCAAAAGAGCTGCGGGCACAGGCGAATATAGGTCACAGAATCGCGCCGGTCAAAAAACGGGAGCGAGAGTTTTTGCACGTTCCCCGGCGGCCGCGTGGCGCGACCCGCACATCACGGCCATCCCGGAGGTCCGGCGCGCCGGGCGCTCGGTGTCTAGGGGTTGGCTGTGTGGTGCGGCTCGTTACGGACAACCACCTGTGACGATTTGGTGGCGTCGGCTGAGAGGCGTCGGCTGCGGCCGGCGGCGCTTGGGGCGCCGCGGAAGAGAACGCGGACCTGGTGGTTGGCGTCGTGCCGTAAGAACCCGGAGAGTCGTGTCCCCGGTCGGTTGAGCTTGTCCGTTTGATTGGACACCCCCATTACGGGAATGGCTCGCGGTCGGTTCGCCTTTTCTGACAAGTCTGGTTCGGCCCCGCCCTGCCCCGCTCTGCCGGGCCAGGCAACCCGCCACCCGGGTGGCCTGCTAGGGCCCGTTGGGGGCGCCGTGCAGGCGTCATTGAAAGGGGCCAGTCGGGAGGTCGTCGGGAGGTCGCCGAGGACTAGCCGAGGCGTCACCGCGCGGTGCGGCGTCAGTGTGAACGCCGGCCGGGCAGCCGATGAGTGGGGGGCGATCAAGTCGCCGCCGCCGGGCATCGCGGCCGAGTAGAAAAGCCAGGCCGGCGCACGAAAATAGCCGCCCCTTTCAGCCGCCGCGGTTTAGGAGGGGGAGGACTTTGGACCGCGGCGGTAAGTTGAAAGGGGCGGCCTGAGGTGCTATCGTGCCGCGCTTGCAGCGTAGTGATTTCGTTCGCAGGAGGCCTTGCGGCCTGTTTGTTCTACGCCCGCATTGCTAGAGGGTTCGCAACCGCCGCCCGGTTTCTTGCACCAGGTGCGAAACCCCGCACAAAAAGTCGCAACGAGGAAGCCAGAAGGAATACTGTGGAATCGCCAAAGATCAAGCGGGCGCTAATCAGCGTTAGCGACAAATCCGGGCTTGCCCAATTTGCCAAGAGCCTGGCCGACCACGGCGTCGAGCTGTGCAGCACCGGCGGCTCGCGCAAGGCGCTCGAGGACGCCGGCATCCCGGTCCGCGACGTCACCGACTACACCGGCTTCCCCGAGATGATGGACGGCCGTCTCAAGACGCTGCACCCCAAGGTGCACGGCGGCATCCTGCAGCGGCGTGACAACGAGTCCGACGTCGCCGCGGCCGAGGAGCACGGCATCCTGCCGTTCGAGCTGGTGGTGGTGAACCTCTACCCGTTCCGCGAGACCATCGCCCGGCCCGACGTCACCGTCGACGAGGCGATCGAGAAGATCGACATCGGCGGCCCGACCATGGTCCGCGCCGCGGCCAAGAACCACGCGTTCGTCACGATCGCCTCGAACCCCGGCCAGTACGACCGCATCCTCGCCGAGGTTCAGGCGACCGGCGCTACCACGCCCGAACTCCGCCGCGCGCTCGCCGGCGAGGCGTTCGCCCACACCGCCGAGTACGACACGGCCATCGCCGGCTACTTCGCCAAGCTGGCCGCCGCCGAGGGCGACGACCTCACGCCGGCCGAGCTGAGCATCACGGTCACCAAGAAGTGCCCGCTCCGCTACGGCGAGAACCCCCACCAGTCGGCCGCGCTGTACGTCAACGCCGACGCCGGGCCGACCTCGCTGGTCAACGCCGAGCAGCTCAACGGCAAGGAACTCAGCTACAACAACCTGCTGGACCTCGACGCCGCGCTCGGCGTCGCGCGGTCGCTGCCCGTGCCCGGCGTGGCCGTGCTGAAGCACAACAACCCGTGCGGCGCGGCGACCGCCCTCAGCGTCGGCGACGCCACCCGCAAGGCGTGGGACGGCGACCCGGTCAGCGCGTTCGGCTCGATCCTGGGCTACAACACGACGGTCGACGCGGCCTCGGCCGAGTGCCTGGCCGAGCCGGGCAAGTTTGTCGAGGCGATTGTCGCCCCCGACTTCACGACCGAGGCGATCGAGATCCTCACCACCAAGCCGAAGTGGCGGGCCAACGTGCGGCTGCTGAAGGTCGGCGAGGTGAAGCCGGGCGGCGGCGAGCTGCAGCTCCGCGCGATCGACGGCGGCTACCTCGCCCAGGCGGCCGACGACATGGCCGACGACGAGTCCGAGTGGAAGGTCGTCACCGAGACGCAGCCCTCCGACGCGCAGCTGGCCGAGCTCCGCTTCGCCTGGGCCGCCTGCCGGCACGTGAAGAGCAACGCCATCGTGCTCAGCCAGGACAACGCCCTGGTGGGCGTGGGCGCCGGCCAGATGAGCCGCGTCGACTCGGTCGAGATCTCGATCAAGAAGGCGGGCGACCGGGTGATCGGCGCGGTCATGGCGAGTGACGCCTTCTTCCCGTTCGACGACTCGATCCACACCGCGGCCGCCGCCGGCGTCAAGGCGTTCATCCAGCCCGGCGGCTCCCGCAACGACGACCAGGTCATCGCCGCCTGCAACAAGCACGGCCTGCCAATGGTGTTCACCGGGACGCGGCACTTTAGGCACTAGGCCGCGACGCCCCGCTAGGGCTAGCAGCCGGCGAGCTACACCTCGCCGGCAAGCGGCGCCGCACTTCTGTTGCCGCCCGCCCGAGCGGGGTGGTAGGATGCGCCTATGAACATCCGCTTGGATACCTCGGTGGTCGCAGGAGCACTCTCGCCGCTGGTCTCGTCGTTCGACGCGGCCGCGCTGCAGAGCCTCGTGGCGTTCCGCGCCGACGATGCGACGCAGCGGCGGTTCGACGAGCTCGCCGAGAAGGCGAGCGACGGCACACTTTCAGCGGCCGAGCAGAGCGCCTACCACTCGATGGTCGGCGCCTCGACCGTGGTGGCCGTCATGCAGGCCGAGGCTGAGAAGTTACTATCGCAGTCCCCGCCTAGCCGGGGCTAAGCGGTGCCTCCCACTTCCGACCTTCGCGCTCTGGTCATCGTGCGGGCAGGCAACCGCTGCGAGTACTGCACGGTTCACCAGGACCACGACCGCATGCTGCGTTTCCCGGTTGACCGGATCATCGCCGGTCAGCACCGGGGCGAGTACACCGAGGAGAACACTGCGTTAGCGTGCCCCTACTGCAACGGCAAGAAGGGGCCGAACATCGCAAGCGTTGTGCCAGGAACTCAGGGACCGCCTGTGGCCTTGTTCAATCCTCGCACCGAGCGTTGGGCCGACCACTTCGCTTTCGAGGGGGCTCGGGTCGTCGGGCTTACCTCTACCGGCGAGGCGACGGCAAGCCTCCTTGCTATGAACGCCGAGGAGAGGTTAGAGCTACGCTCAGCACGCGGCTACGGCGCCTGATCCCCGTCGAGGGCCTCCCGAGGATGCGAGTGACGCAGAACCCTTATCAGTCGCCGGAGACCGATGAAGGACCAACGCGGTCTGTTCCTGAAGTCGACGGCCATCCGCTCGCCGGTCGCCGGGCCCGGCTCGAGTCCGCCGTCATCGACTGGTTCGCGGCGCAGTTTCTCGCGGCGCCGCTGGCGTTCAGTCCGGTTTTTCCGCTCTTCGGGCTGCCGCTTGCGGAGCAGCCGGATGCGTTCTCGAGCTGGATGCTGTGGGCGATCTTCGCCTTGTGGTGCCTTTCGTCGCTTGCCACGTACTGCGCGCTCAACTACCGCTCACTAGAGCGCAGTAGCCAGACGCTCGGCATGCGGTGGAAGCGGCTGAAATTTGTTTCGCGAGACGGTTCGCCGGTGACCGTCGGTCAGATCCTGATACGCCGCACCGCCCTGCTCTGGCCGCTGTACTTCGTCCCTGGTTTCAATGCCTTGTTTGCGTTCTACAGCCTCGGTCTGGCATTGCGAGAGTCTCGTTACTCGCTGCACGACGACATCGCCGCCACGGCGGTGGTGCTGGCCGATTGAATTATTGGGATGCGTGGCTGTTGCGGTGAAATGCAGCGGCTAGAATGTCGTCAGCTCTCGCAGTCATCCTAGCCGGAAAGATCTCCCCAATGCCCGACGCCCCGAACCCCTACGCCTCGCCGCTGTCGGAAGACGCCGAGTCGGGCGACCAGCGGGAATACATGTTCGGTAGCCGGCTCGCGGGCCGCGGGCAGCGGCTCGTGGCGATCATCATCGACGGCATTGTGCTCAACATCGTCATGCTGCCGGCGTACTACCTGTTCAAGATCGGGTTCTTTCAGGCCCCGCCAGCAAACCCCGAAGAATTCAATCCGCTGAACGTCTGGAGTATCTATGCGACGATGTCCCCGTTGCAGCTGGTGCTGACGATCGTGACGCCGGCGGCGGCCTACTTGCTGGTGAACGGCTACCTGCTGAGCGCTAGTGGCCAGACCGTGGGGAAGAAGGCTCTTGGTATCAAGATCGTCCGCAAAGACGGCAGCAAGGCCGAGTTCTCACGGTTGATTCTCCACCGCTACTTCCTGTTGTGGTTTATTGGGTTGATTCCCATCATCGGTATGATCTTCGGTCTCCTCGACCCGCTGATGATCTTCCGCAAGTCCCGCTACTGCCTGCACGACGACATCGCGGACACGGCGGTGGTGCTGGCCTGATTGGGGGGGCGATTTCCCGCCACAAATCGCGAGAAAATGGCCGGTAACTTGCTTCCCAATTCCCGGCGTGTTATAAGCGCAAGTTGAAGTTCACAGGGAAGATAGGGCCGCCGGCCCCGGAAGTCGGCCGCCCCAGGCGGGCCGCCGACGCCCTGTGGGGCCCCCCGGTTGGCGTTGAAGATCCAGCGTAGCTCTATGTCCCGTATTACCCTGCGAGTTCTCGACGGCAGCGACCGGGGCACCGTGTACCAGGATCTCGCCGTGCCGGTCACCATCGGCCGCGAAGAAGGCAACACGGTCCAGCTCAACGACGAACGGATCAGCCGCTTCCACATCAAGATCCAGGACGACCAGGAAAAGGTCGTGCTGACCGATCTGGAGAGCACCAACGGCACCCGCGTCAACGGCGAGGAGACCCAGCTCCGCATCCTCCGCTACGGCGACCTCATCCACGTCGGCCGCTCGGTGCTGCTGTACGGCACCCGCGCACAGATCGCCGCCCGGCTGGAGGAGCTCCGCGCCAACGGGACCCCGATCGCCGAGGACCTCGACCCCGACGAGCTGGCCCGCCGCGCCGAGGACCGCCCCAACGACGAGTCCGAGCTGCAGTGGTCCGAAGAGGAAGAGCTCCGCAGCACGCTGCACATCCCCTCGCCCCCCGACGTGCCGGTCGGCCTCAGCCCGGCCCAGGCCGCCCAGTTCTCCGAGATCCTTGAGTACCTGCACCTGCGGGTCCGGGTGCTGATCCAGGCGGTCGCGGCCCCCAAGGAAGGCGAGGCGGTCGAGGTCACCTTCGAGAACTGGCAGGAGCTGCTCGACGTCCAATCGCTGCTGGCCGAGTACCTCCGCAAGATCGGCGAGCCGGACAGCGAGTGACGTAGCCGATGACCAAGCCGCAGTGACCACACGGCCTCTCGTTCAACGGCCATTGGTCATTCCGGCTTGGTCATTCGACATTATCTTGTAAGCTCTCCGCATGAAGTTCCTGCTCCGGCTAGTCACCGACAACCTCCACCGCTTCTTCACCGGCGCCCTGTTGGGCGGCGGGCTGTTCGCCCTGCTGGTGGGCGGGCTCTGCTACTACCTGGTCAGCGATCAGGCGTACTGGCGGCTGGTCGCGGTCAGCATTTTGGTGTCGATCGGCGTGATGCTAGCCGGCCTGGCGAGCGGCGTACGGCTGGCCGTCACCGAGACCCTTCGCGACTGGGTCAACGCGACCAGTGTCGGGCCGATGCTCAGCAAGGTGATTTTCAAGCAGGCGCTCGGCGTCAGCGACAAGCGGCCCGAGGGCTCCAAGGCCGTGGCCGCCGAGCTCGACGGCGCGACGGTCGGCCAGGCGAAGGAGCGGCTTGCCGAGCACCTCGGCGACCTGTTCGGCGGCGACTCGCTCGACCGCTGGCTCCCCGCTCAGGGACGCTGGATCGCCAAGAAGCTGACCGGCGCCGCCGGCTGGGCAATCACCGAGCGGCTTATCGAGCACATCCCCGGCACCCCGGGCGACCACGCCCGGCTCGACCTGCTCGCCATGCGCGACGGGCTGTCCGACGGGCTGGCCGACAAGGCCGTGACGCTGGTCACCGCCCGGGCGACCGCGGTAGCGATCGCGGCGGTGGGCGTGGCGGCGGTGGTGAACGTGCTGGTCGCCGCGGCGCTATCGGTTTGACGTGGGCGGTTTGAAGTGGGCGTTTGACGTTGGCGATTTAACGCAGCGGGCGAATCCTGCAGGTTTTTCGGCCGATTGGCGGCGCCTCCACGCCGCCGCTAGAATGCTGGAGCGTGCTCGAAGCTACCGAGAACTGAGACACCTGGGCTCTGTTCCACCCGCCCTGCCCTGCTCCCGCATTCTTGAGGAAGGACCCGCCGCACGATGGATGCGAAGCCGTTCGTTCACCTGCACTGCCACAGCCACTACAGCCTGCTCGACGGCGCCAGCCCGATCAAGAAGCTGGTAGGCAGGGCCAAGGAGCTGGGCATGAACGGCCTGGCCCTGACCGACCACGGCAACCTGTACGGCGCGCTGGAGTTCTACCGCGCCTGCAAGGACCAGGGCATCAACCCGATTGTCGGCTACGAGGCGTACATCGCCCCAGGCAGCCGCCGCGACCGCGGCGGCGCGTCCAGCAGCAAGGCGGCCGCCTACCACCTGACGCTGCTGGCCCAGAACCGCACCGGCTTCCAGAACCTGGTGAAGCTCGCCAGCCGGGCGTACCTCGAGGGCTTCTACCACAAACCGCGGATCGACAAGGAGATCCTCAAGCAGTACTCCGAGGGCATCATCTGCTTGTCGGGCTGCGTCAGCGGCGAGCTGAGCCGCACCCTGCTGGCCGGCGGAACCACCAACGAGGCCCTCAAGCAGGGCGAGCAGATCGTCCACTGGTTCCACAACACCTTCGGCGACCGCTACTTCCTCGAGATCCAGAACAACGGCGTCGAGATCCAGCGGCAGGCGCTCGAGCTGACGGTCGACCTGGCCAACCACATGGGCATGCCGCTGGTCGCCACGTCCGACGCCCACTACGTCAACCAGGAGGACGCCGAGGCGCAGGACGTCCTGTTGTGCATCAACACCGGCCGGTACCGCACCGACACCAACCGCATGAAGATGGAGGGCGACCAGTTCTACCTCCGCGGCCCGGAGGACATGTACGCCGCCCTGCCCGGCCACGAGGACGCCCTCGCGCGGAGCCAGCAGATCGCCGACTCGGTCGACCTCGAGCTGGAGCTCGGCAAGCGGTTCTTCCCGACCTTCACCGCGCCGGGCAAGGACGAGCCCGACATCAAGGAGAGCGAGGCCTACCTCCGCGAGCTGGTCATCAAGGGGCTCAAGGAGCGGTACGCCGACACCCCGCACCGCTGGCAGGACGGGGTCGCCCCGGGGCCCGAGCACGCGACCGGCGAGCTGTCCGAGGAGGTCATGGCCCGCATCGACCGCGAGCTGCACGTGATCAACACGCTCGGCTTCCCGGACTACTTCCTGATTGTGTGGGACTTTGTCCGCTTCGCCGTGGCGAGCAACATCCCGTGCACGGCGCGTGGCTCCGGCGTGGGCTCGATCGTCTGCTTCGCGCTGAAGATGAGTCACGTCTGCCCGCTGGAGTACGACCTGCTGTTCGAGCGGTTCCTGGACATCAGCCGGCTGGAGGCGCCGGATATCGACATCGACTTTTGCAAGGAGCGGCGGGTCGAGGTCATCCAGTACGTCAAGGAGAAGTACGGCGAAGCCAACGTCGCACAGATCGGCACGTTCGGCACCCTGGCGGCCCGCGCGGCCATCAAGGACGTCGGCCGCACGATGTCGATGCCGATCTTCCGCGTCGACCAGATCACCGCGATGATCCCCGACCAGCTCGGCATCAGCCTCGACAAGGCGCTGGAGCAGTCCGACGAGCTCAAGACCGCCTACGAGGGCGACCCCGAGATCCGCGAGCTGCTGGACCTGGCCCGCAAGATCGAGGGTCTGGCGCGCAACGTCGGCACGCACGCCGCCGCGGTGGTGATCGCCAAGGAGCCGGTCAGCGAGTACGTGCCGCTGCAGCACGTCAAAGGCAAGACCGAGGTCATCACCCAGTGGTCGATGAACGACGTCGAGGACGCCGGCCTGCTGAAGATGGACTTCCTCGGCCTCCGCAACCTAACGATCCTGGCCCGCAGCATCGACCTGATCGAGGAGTCGACCGGCGAGCGGATCGACCCGTACAAGTTCCCGCTGGACGACAAGCCGTCGTACGCCCTGCTCTGCCGCGGGGAGACCAAGGGCATCTTCCAGCTCGAGTCCGGCGGCATCCGCGACCTGCTGCAGCGGATGCGTCCCGACAAGTTCCACGACATCATCGCGACCGCCGCGCTGTACCGGCCGGGCCCGCTCGAGGGGGGCATGGTCGACCAGTACATCGAGGTCAAGCACGGCCGCCGGCCCGCCGAGTACCCGCACCCGGTGATGGAGGAGGTCCTCGCCGAGACCCACGGCGTCATGGTGTACCAGGAACAGGTGATGCGGATCCTGAACCTGCTGGGCGGCATCGAGCTGTCCAACGCGTACAAGTGCATCAAGGCGATCAGCAAGAAGAAGCTGCCGATCATCGCCAAGTTCCAAGAGCAGTTTATCGACGGCGCGCAGGAAAAGGGGCTCGACAAGAAAAAGGCCGAAGAGCTGTTCGGCATGATCGAGAAGTTCGCCGGCTACGGCTTCAACAAGAGCCACTCCACCGCGTACGCCCTGATCGCGTACATGACCGCCTACCTCAAGGCGCACTACCCGGTGCAGTTCATGGCCGCCCTGCTGTCGGGCGACATCCCCGGCCGCAACTTCAAGAGCAAGGACGCGCTGGTCGAGCACCTGGAGGACTGCGAGCGGATGGAGATCGAGGTGGTCCCGCCGGACGTCAACACCTCGTTCGTCGACTTCGCGGTCCGCGAGGGCCGGATCTTGTTCGGCCTGTCCGCCATCAAGGCGTGCGGCGGCGGCGCCGCCGACGCGGTGGTCGCCGAACGCGAGGCCAACGGCCCCTACACCGACCTGTTCAACTTCTGCGAGCGCGTCGACCCCCAGTCGTGCAACCGCGCCACGGTCGAGACCCTCGTCAAGGCCGGCGCGTTCGACTCGTTCGGCGCCGACCGCGCGCGGCTGATGGCCGGCGTCGAGCGGGCGATGCAGTCCGGCGCCTCGGCGATGGCCGACCGCCGCAGCGGCCAGAAGGGCCTGTTCGACGAGGCCGAGGACGAAGCGACCGAGGACGCCTGCCTCGACCTTCCCGACGCCGCGCCCTGGGAGGAGAAGCAGCTGCTGACCTACGAGAAGGAGGTCCTCGGCTACTACCTCTCCAGCCACCCGCTGGCCGAGTACGAGCAGATCCTGCGGACCTACGCCACGCACACCAGCAAGAGCCTGGGCAACCTGGAGCACCGCAGCGAGGTCGTGCTGGGCGGCATGCTGGCCGCCATCAAGATGAGCCACACCAAGAACCCCAAGCCCGGCATGCCCAGCAAGTACGCCATGTGGGACCTGGAAGACCTCGACGGAATCGTGCGGTGCATCATGTGGCCCGAGCAGTTCGCCCAGTTCGGCGACCAGGTCGTGGGCGACGCGATCGTCGGCATCCGCGCGGTGGTCGACCGCCGGCCCGGCGCCGAGGAGGTCAACCTGATCATCAACGAGCTGATGCCGGTCGCCGAACTCGAGACCCGCTTCACCAGCGGCGTCACCATCATGGTGGACGAGACCCGCCACGGCGCCGAGGGGCTCAAGACGCTCCGCGAGATCGTCCGCGGCTACCCGGGCAAGATGCCGCTCAAGCTCCAGCTGATGCTGGCGGACGGCGGCGCGGTGATCCTCGAGAGCGGCCGCCGCGTGAGCCTCGAGGCCGAGCTGCGCCACCGCGTCGAGGAGTTCCTGTCGCCCGGCTCGTTCCGCCTGACCAGCGCCCCGCCCAAGCCCACGCCGCCGCCCCAGAACGGCCGCGGCCGCCGCGCGATGGCGGGGGCGTGAGCGGCGCGAGACAAGTGCAAAAAGAAACGCCGCGGGCAGACGGGCCCGCGGCGTTTTGTCTTTTCGGTTGTCGCCGTTTGCGTTACACAGTCGCGTTCCGCTTGCCGGCGTAGATCGAGATCAGCAGCGCGATCACGGCGCCGATCACCGACATGATAAAGCCCGAGGCCTGCACCAGCTCGCCACCGGCGAACATGTAGCCGATGAAGCCGCCCACGAACGAGCCGATGATGCCCAGCACCATGGTGGCCAGCGTGCCCATCGCCTGACGGCCCGGCACCAGCAGTCGCGCGATCGCGCCCGCAATCAAACCAAACACGGCCCACACGATACACGCCCAAATAAGTCCCATCGTTTTTCCCTCCGGTTGAGTGCTGAAACTGGTCGTTGGTGAATCGGGTCGTTGACCCGTTGAGTGGCTGGCCTGATGAGAAGCAACGGCCGTGCCAGAAGCGGAACGGACCATTAAACACCGGTAATCTAGGCGGCAGGTGGCCGGCCGCTGTCCAGGGTGGCAGCCGCGAGGCCAGCATTTGTTGACTCGGCGTGCGGCCGCTGCCATTCTGGAGGGACCGAACGGTCTTCTTGTTTTCCTCTCCCTCCCGAGACCCGCTGTCATGCGAGCCCGCCAATTGGGTCGCGGCGTGCTGCCGGCTGTGCTGCCGGTGCTGCTGTTCTCAGCGACCGTCCACGCGGCCGTGACGGTTGTCGGCGTCGTGAACCCCAATCCGGTCGTCGACGGCCAGGATGTCGAGATCGGGGTGGGGGCGTATGGCGAGGTGATCGTCGATGGCGGCTCTGTGCTGGCCTCCGCCGCCGTGAAGCTCGGCGTCAGGAACAACCAAGTCGACCTCAGCGTCGGTATTGCCCGGGTGAGCGGCCCGGGGTCCCGATGGGAGATGCAGGGTCTGCAGCTCGAGGGTTCTCTCCGCTCCCTGCTCGAGGTGACCGGCGGGGCGCAGGCGCAGATCGGCTCCTTCAACGAGTATGGCGGTGCGCTCCGTGAGTTCCGCGTCAGCGGCGAGTCCTCGGTGCTCGCCATCGGCGGGGCGTTCGGCTACCAGTCTCAGGGTCTCAGCGCCGACGTTGAAGTTGCGAGCGGCGGCTTGCTGACCGCCAATGAGGTCTACTTGGGCGAGTTGGCGCGCCTTGCCCTCGACGGCGGCGCGGTGGTGACCGGCAACTTCGGCAATGACGGGCGTGTGTCGGGAGACGGTCGCGTCCGTTACAGTCAGATGGAGAGCGGTGGCAACTCGGGCGTCGTCGAGGTGGGCGGCGACCAGCGGCTGCAATTCGAATCCTTCCAGGGTTATCCGTTCCAGAACAACGGCGAAGTCGCGGTCGCCGGCGGCGAGTTTGTCGCCCTCCACGGCCTCCGCAACCGCGGCAGTTTCTCGGGTCCAGACGGCGCGGCCTCGATAACGCTGGAGGACGGCGTTGTGCGGGTGGGACCGAGCAACCGCCTCAACACGAACCTAGAGAACGAGGGCCGCATCGCCGCGATCGGCGGCGTCAACGATATCCACGGCAGGGTCGATTCGCGGGACGGCGCCTCGATCGCGGTGACCAACGAGAGCGTGCTGCGATTCCACGACAGCGTGCTGCTCGCGCAGAGCACGCTGAGCGTTTTCGCCGGCTCGCGGGCCGTGTTCTTGGACGGCCTCTCGCTGCAGAACGCCACGCTGTTCGCCCAGCTGCCGGGCGACGCCGGGGGCGGAGGCTACGGCGTCGCCGAGGTGGTCGGGCCGCTGGTAATCGACGGTCAGCTGCAGTTCTCGCTAGCGGGCTCCTACGCCCCCGAGCTGGGTGATGCGTTCCCGCTGATCACCGCCAGCGGCGGCGTCACCGGCGACCCGTTGCTCACGGCCGCGCCCGCACTCTCGGCCGGCCTGCGGTGGCAGGTCCAGACCGACGCCACAACGCTGTCGCTGGCGGTGGTGGAAGCCCTGCCGGGCGACTTCAACGCCGACGGCGTCGTCGACGCGGCCGACTACACGGTGTGGCGCGACAACCCGGGCGGCGCGTACCAGCCGAGCGACCTGCAGGCTTGGCGCGACAACTACGGCGCGACGATCGCCGCGACCCCGCCAACAAACAACGCCGCGCCCGAGCCGGGGGCGGCGTTGCTGTTGAGTCTGGTCGCAGTCGGCCCGCTTACCGCCCGAAGAACTTCTTGATCGAGTACACCGTCACCTGCCGCCCGGCGCGGGCGATGCTGCGGGTCAGCGGGATCTCCTTCGGGCAGACCGCGACGCAGTTCTGGGCGTTGCCGCAGACCTGCACGCCGCCGGGGGCCATCAGCTCCTCGAGGCGGTCGTCGGCGGCCATCTTGCCGGTGCCGTGCTCGTTGAACAGGATCGCCTGGCTGATCGGCGCGGCGCCGAGGAACGCGGTCGAGTACTCGGCTTCGCGGCGGGCCTCGAAGTCGGCCTCCGACTCGCCGGCCTTCTTCTTCACCTCGACCTTGGTGTACTGGGGGCAGGCCTCCATGCAGCAGCCGCAGGTCATGCACTCCGAGAGCGGGTAGCGGGTCTCCTGCTGGTCCTGGCTCTCCTTGGGCCCGGGGCCGCGGTCGTAGTAGTCGTCGACGCCGACCCACGCCTTGACCCGCTTGAGCGCGTTGAACACGCGGCCGCGGTCGACCACCAGGTCGCGGACCACGGGGAACTTGCTCATCGGCCGCAGCTCGATCTCACCGGGCGAGTCTTCCAGCAGCTTGTCGACCAGGGCCGAGCACGACTGACGCACCTGGCCATTGATCACCATGGTGCACGCGCCGCAGACCTCTTCGAGGCAGTTGCAGTCCCACGCGACCGGCGTGGTGTCCTTGCCGTCGGAGGTCTTGGCCATCGCGGCGATCTTCTGCAGCACGCTGATGACGTTCAGGTTGGCTTCGTACGGCACGCGGAACCGCTCCCAGCGGGTCGCTTCGCCGGGCGCCGATTGACGCTGGACCTTCACAATAAAGGACTTAGCGCCGGTCGAAGGGTTGCTCATGCCAGTCATCAGGGGCCTCTTGAGAGCGGTAGAAGAATTCGGGGGCCGGCGGTGGGTCCGGCCGCTACAGGATTCTAGGGGGTAGAGCGCCGATCGCCAACGGCGGGACGGCAAGCGGATAAAGTCCTCCAATATGCGCGAATCAGTGCTTTTCTTGCGCCCCTTTTGGGTACCCCACGACAGCAGTATAATTCGCTCGCTGGAAGGTTTTTTCCCAGGCATTACCCACCTGTCGGCCGTTTGCCCCACCTACTGGCTGACCCCGACGTATTGATTGAATCAGGAGATCCTACCGTGGCTACCAAAGTCGCCATCAATGGTTTTGGCCGTATCGGACGGCTGACGTTTCGTGGGCTGATGGAGCGGAGCGATGAGTTCGAGGTGGTCGCGATCAACGACCTCACCGACAACAAGATGCTCGCCACGCTGCTCAAGTACGACAGCACCCACGGCCGCTTCCCCGGCACGGTGGATTTCGATGACGAGCACCTGATCGTCAACGGCAAGAAGATCAAGGCCACCGCCATCCGCAACCCGGCCGAGTGCCCGTGGGGCGAGCTGGGCGTGGACGTCTGTGTCGAGTCGACCGGCGTGTTCGCCGCCGCCAAGACCGCCGAGAAGGCGGGCTACGACTCGCACCTCGACGCCGGAGCCAAGAAGGTCGTGCTCAGCCAGCCGGCCAAGGACGGCGCCGACCTGACCTGCGTGCTCGGCGTCAACGACGACAAGCTGACCGCCGACCACAAGTGCATCAGCAACGCCAGCTGCACCACCAACTGCCTGGCCCCGGTCGCCAAGGTCCTCCACGAGACCTTCGGCATCGAGCACGGCTTGATGACCACCATCCACGCCTACACGAACGACCAGAACGTGCAGGACCTGCCGCACGCCGACCCGTACCGGGCCCGCGCCGCAGCGATGAACATCATCCCGACCACCACCGGCGCCGCCAAGGCCGTCGGCCTGGTGATCCCCGAGCTGCAGGGCAAGCTCACCGGCTACGCCATGCGTGTCCCCGTGGTCACCGGCTCGGTCGTCGACCTGACGGTCAACCTCACGAAGGCCGCCAAGCCCGAAGAGATCAACGCCGCGATGAAGAAGGCCGCCGAAGGCCCGCTCAAGGGCATCCTCGCCTACACCGAGGACCCGATCGTCTCGACCGACATCATCCACGACCCGCACAGCAGCATCTTTGCCGGTCCGTGGACCACGGGCATCACCGACAAGATGGTGAAGATCGTGAGCTGGTACGACAACGAGTGGGGCTACAGCTGCCGCACGGTCGACCTGATCGCCAAGATCGCCGCGCTGTAAGGCGGGCCGCTTCGCTGAAAACCTAGAAAGCCCCGGTCGCTTGCGGCCGGGGCTTTTTTTCTGTGCGCCGGCTCCGGGCGGCGAAGCCGAGCTGGAGCGGCTCACGGGCGCAGGAGTCTTACGCCTGGGCGTTGAAGAACTGGGCTCACGGCGGGTGACAAAGAATCACCAGCTACCAGAAGTTTAGAAACCGCCACGGCCGGCTTGAATCAACACCGCTGTGCCTTTCACGATGATCCCTCCCGCGGCAGGGATGTCCACGGTCAACCTGCTCGGCCGTCCCATATCATCGCCTTGCTTGATGAGAATCTTAGCGGGTGCGGCTACTTGGCCTATCCCACGCAGATACCCGCCGAGAGCAGCCGCGGCTGCTCCAGTGGCGGGGTCCTCAATCACTCCCCCCACGGGGAACGGATTGCGGGATCGAAAAGTGTTCGCGTCTTCACGCCAGATTAGTTGCAGTGTGGTCAAGCCTTCCTGCAACATAAGCGACTTCAACCCATCAAAGTCGTAGCTTAATTCTGCCAAACGTTTCGCTTCGCTCACGGCAATGACGAGATGCCAATTCCCTGCAAATGCTTTGGCAGGAGGGATCGCCGGATCAAGGTCGGCGGCCTCCCAGCTCAACACTGACAACGATCGCGTGAGCAGCTGGGTACTGGCGGCTGAGTATCGAGGTTCTACCGACGTCAACGCCGCCTCGAGAACACCGTCGTGCGTGGTGACATCGACCCGCACGTCGCCCGCCGGAGTGTTTAGTCGATAGGCGCCATCCCCATGTGCTTGGCCGAGTGCAACGCCGATTGCAATGGTTGCGTGACCGCAGAAGGAGACCTCGGCCTCGGGACTAAAGAAGCGAACGGTGCGATCTTGTCCCTGAGAAGGCACTACAAACGCTGTTTCGGAGTATCCTACCTCTGTCGCTACTCGCTGCATCTCATCGTCGCCGAGAGGCGTATCGCCGATCCAGACCCCCGCAGGATTACCGGCCTGCGGATTGTCCGTAAATGCAGCTAAGCGAAGTAACTCGCCCTCCCCAACGGTTTCGGCCTCTGAGTGTCCCGTGGATTCGTTCATTGCTCAGGCCGCCGTGCGATCATCTCAATCTCCACTCGCGCACCGAGCGGGAGCTCCGCGACTCCAACGGTACTGCGTGCTGGAAATGGCGCAGTGAACCGTTGAGCGTACACCTCGTTCATCGCCTGAAAGTCGTCCATGCTGACGAGATAGACGTTGCATTTGACTACATGATTCATTGCAAGTCCGGCACTAGTGAGGACCGCTTCCAGGTTGTCGAAAACCCGCTTGGCCTGCTCCCCGACATGGCCTTCGATGAGCTTGCCTGTTGCTGGATCGAGCGGGGCTTGGCCGGACAGGTACAGGATTTCACCGGCCCACACTCCTTGCGAGTAAGGACCGACGGCCTCGGGAGCCTCGTTGCTGTGGACAGTTCGGAGCGTCACGGAGTTTCGTTCTCCTTGCAGATTCAACTGGACGGGGATACTGGTCGAGAGGTGCCGTGGTCCGCCCTCTAAGACCCTCTACGACGGCTGAGCTTCTCGTTGCGCGACTAAAATGGTATCGCAATGCTTGATGTTCAGTCAAATAGTGGAGTTGAACGAACCGGCGACATCCAACCTCCTTGGCGAAGCGGCGGGTGGCACCTTACGCCGTTAACCCTCTGACAGTAGTAAGATTGGTCTTGATGCGGTGGCTTGGTCGCCTTAGAGGCGGTGT
>NZ_SJPO01000019.1 GCF_007859935.1 Posidoniimonas polymericola
TCGTCGAACCGCCTAGTGCGGACCCGCATGCTAGGTGGTGTGGGGAGGGTCACCGGCAACGGTGGCCCTTACCCGGTTATCCCGCGTTTGACAGTGGTGGTCTACCTGGAAATCTCGCCGCCTGCCGCCGCAGTGACGCGACTGTTGCATCAAGGTCAATACCGGCCATTGGGAAATTAAGAACGATTGTGTCACCATCGCTGCCCCACGGCGGCAGCAATTCCGATGATAGATGTACAAGTAGCGACGTAAAGGATTCGTCAAGCGTGAATTCAAGACATCGTTCCGTAAAATAGGCTCCGTGAGTTTTGATTTCGTTGCTTTGCACCGAGGCCAGCCAGTCAATGAAACGCGACAATTCATTTGTGTCCATCGTTGTAAATTCACCGCGCCAGTGACCGTCAGCATTGCCGAACCGATGTGAAACAACCAAAAAACGGCCCGTGTCGAAATCTTCGTCAGCGGGGTTGTCGTCTGTCGGCCCAAGTTCTTCGTCTGGAAATTCGTAACGTTCCACCGTCAGCGTAAACAAGTTGCCGCTTTTGGATCGAAGTTCCATTCTGCGCCCTGAGCGGGATAACAAGATATGGGTGGGGTTTACCTCCGTATAACGCAATAATACAAATCCTTCTTGTTCGCTGCAAATCTGGGCGGGGACTGAGCTTAGAGCGATTGGGGATCGACCGTGCCATTTTATTACCGGAATTGCGAGCGTATTTCACGGAGGATATCCTCGGCGTCGCCATCCCTAACTCGCGTCGGTTGTCACAACCTCGGTCAGGTTGCGCTGGTCTTCACCTGCTTGAGCTTCATCTACGGTAGCGTCTAATGCCCGCAAGACCCCTAGAGCCTTGCGCGCGAATGGGGGCCCGTGCTTCGCTACACGCCAACCACCCCACACTCCGCCAGCATCGCTTCAATCGCTTCCGCGGCATCGGCCGTCCCATCAAAGCTCAGGTCGCTCTCGGCGAGTTGTCGGCGGTAGGTCTCCCGCTCGTTCCAGAACGTGAGCAGGTCGTCGCGGTTCACCTCTTCGAGCAGCCGCCAGTCGCCGCCCCCTAGCTGCTTGAGGAAGCAGGCGTTGATGCGTTGCTCGTGGTGGTTCTGCTCGGGCAGGGCGAGCACCGGCTTGCCGAAGTAGAGCGACTCGCCCAGCAGCTGGTTGCCGGCGGCGGCGATCACCGAGTCGCAGTCGGCCAGGTTGTCGAGGAAGGTGGTCTCGCTGACGGGCAAGAAACGCAGGTTGGCGTCGTCGGGGCGTTCGCCCAGGCCGTACACGCGGACCTCCATCGGCAGGGCCTTGAGGTCCTCGAGCACCTGCGGCGGCGTCGCGCGGCGGAGGTACGACAGCACGTGCTGGCCCTGGGTTGGCTGGCGGCCCTGGACCGCGGGGCGCAGCAGCGGGCCGACCTGCGTGGCGTCGGACCACGAGGGCAAGAGCGGCGGCTTGTAGAACGCCGAGATGACGGTCTTCTGCTGGCGGATGCCGAACGCCCACACCGACCACCCCATCGCCCAGGCCCACCGCTGCAGCTGCAGCGGCAGCGAGCCGAGGTCGTAGGCGATCATGAAGTGCTGGTGGTCGAGGCTCAGCACCGGCACCTTGCACTTGTGGGCGGCGCGGGCGAGGGTCGGCTCGAAGTCGCAGACCAACAGGTCCGGCTTGTCGCGGCGGAAGTCCTGGGCGAGCCGGTTGACCGTCTTCCGCATGTTCCACCAGGTGGTCATTCCGCTGGAGATGGTCTTGGCGAGGTCGAGCTTGCCCTGCGAGTAGTGGAACTTGATCCCCTCGGTCTCGCGGACCTCGACCTCGGGGTCGTGGTCGTACTCGGCGCGGAGGAACTCGAGCGCGTCGAACGAGCTGTACAGCACCAGCCGGTGGCGGTCGCGGAGCCGCTCGACCATCGACCGCGCACGGGCGGCGTGGCCGCGCCCCTCGCCCATCACGCTGTAGAAGATAGTGGCCACTGGGATCGCTGCTGACTCGAGGGGAGGGGGGGAAGGCCACGAAAAGGCACGAAAGGTCACAAAAAGTCGTGCCTGCTTTCGTAGCACTGAGCTCGGGCCTGCCACGCTTGGCAGTGACGGAAACGCGATTCTTTTTGTGCTTCTTCGTGCCTATTTGTGGCTATTCCTTCAGCTGTCTCAGGCTGGCTTACGCCCGACAAACCGGTAGTGGGGGGGCTTGATGACCGGCACCCAGGGGAGCTTGCCGTAGTCCTCGTGGATGCTCACCTTCTCGAACCGCGACATCAGGTACGGTACATGGTCGGCGCTCGGGTGGACGTTGTCTAGAGAGAACCAGACCGGCCACAGCGAGCGGGTGAACCAGGAGTGCCGCTTCAGCCCCTCAGCGGGGAACTTGCGGCTGATGTAGAAGTCGGCCACGCCGATCACCCCGCCCGGCTTGAGGATCCGGTAGGCCTCCTGCAGGGCGGAGAACCAGTCGGGCACCATGGTCAGCGAGTACGTGAAGGTCACCAGGTCGACCGACTCGTCGGGGATCTCGAGGCGGGTGATGTCGGCGTGCATGGTCCGCACATTGGCCCAGCCGCGGTCGGCGATCCGCTTGTCGGCGACCTTGAGCAGCGACTCGGAGAGGTCGGCCAGCGTGACCTGGCCGAAGTTCTCGAGCCGCGCGCCGAACCGCTCGGCGTTCATGCCGGTGCCCGAGCCCATGTCGACCCAGCTGGCGCCCGGCTCGGCCGGCAGGTCGGCGAACAACTCGTCCCGCCCGTGCAGCATCCGCTTGCGGAACTCGTCGTAGTCCTCGGCCTGGCCGGAGTAGAAGCTGTCGAGCCGCTCCTGATGGGTCTCACCGCGAATGGGCGAGAGAGTCAGGTGATACAGGGTCTTGAGCTGACTGAGGGCTGTCATCGTCCGCGGAGTTGTCGAGTGATGGTTGGCTAGAGGCGGACGGCGCGCCGCCCTTGTGGAGCGTGGCGATCGAGAAGCTGGCGTAGGTGTTCACGCGGTCCTTGACGTGCAGCTCGTCGGCGAGCGGGCGGTTGTACTCGAGCAGCTCGCCCAGGCGGCGGGTCTGGCCGTTCACCTGGACCTCGATCGGGTCGACGAAGTCGCAGATCACCGCGGCGCCGCGCCACAGGAAGCGGGCGCCCTCGTCCGCGCAGTCGACGATCGCCTGCCACTGCTTCTGCAGGACGTCGAGCATGTGCTCGGCCATCCAGTCCATGTGGTCCAGCAGCACGTAGTGCGAGTAGCTGGACTTCTTCTGGAGCAGGTGGTCGAGGATCGTGTTGGTGTGCGTGTGCACGCGGTCGGCGAGGCCATCCTTGAGCCGCAGGAAGTGCTCTTCCTTGAGGTAATTGGGGCAGCACTCCGGCGTGTACGATCCGGTCAGGTAGACCCGCCAGAAGTAGTTGTCCTTGATCGGCAGCTCGCCGAACACGTGGTCGAGCTGGTCCTCGATGAACTTGACGATGCCGCCCGGGTAGTGCCGCTCGAGCTGGGTGCGCTGCGCGCGGGGCACGCCGAGCAGCGACAGCGTGGCGTCGCGGCGGAGGAACCACTTGATCCACGGACCCCAGAACGCCGGCTTGACGTCCTTGGTGTAGACCTCGCGCTGCTCCTCGATGGTTTCGGCGGCGAGCATGCGTTCGATCGCCGGGCGGATCTTCACCCAGCGGTCGATGTAGATGTCGTTGATGCCCCAGGCGAACATCCCGGCCGAGCCGCGGAAGTAGAAGCTGTCGCGGCGGCCGGCGCCGAGGAAGAACTTGCCGTTCTTGTCCCAGTACTTGGCTGCTTCGTCGGGCAGGTGCGGGCGGAGCCGCTGGTACATGCGGTCCCAGTCCGGCGCCTTGCCGTTGCCGAACAGCTCGAAGAACTCGGCGTGTTCCAGCTCCTTGATGCCGGCCTTCTTGAGTTCCAGGAGCGCGTTCTGACGCGGGTTGACGTCGACCGTGTCGATCCGCTCCGGTTCGTCGAGGGCGTAATCCAGCGCGTTGCAGCCGGCCGACGTGATCACCATCAGCCGGTCGCCGGCGCCGAGCTCCAGCGCGACGCGGTCGAGCCGGGGGTCTTCCCAGCACGTGTTGTAGACCAGTTGGTTGCCGTGGCACAGCTTGAAGACAGCGCGGCTGACGTGAGTCGCGAGCATAAACGGTCTCTATCGTCGGATAGGCGCCCTGGGCCCTCCACGCGCTAAGACACGCTGCGGCGGTGCTGAGTGGGCGAGAACAAACGGGGCCGCCTGAGTGGCCCCCGTAATCCGTTGATTGGACCGGACCGCGGGTCTCAAATCAAGAGCCCGACCAGCCGCCAGGCTGCGCAGTCTGCCTATTTGCCCGCCATCACGCTCTCGACATCCGCCGCGACGCCCCGACCCGCACAACCCGCACCGGCCGTGGCGAGCGCCGTGGCGGCGGGCAGCTCGTCGATGACGCTGCCGTCGCGTCGCAGCAGGTGGAACCCGCCGTCCTCGTACTCGACCAGGGCGGAGCAGTTCTCGACCCAGTCGCCCGTGTTGCAGTACGACAGGCCGTCGATGTCGATGATCCGCGGGGCGTGGATGTGCCCGCAGATGATGCCCTCGCAGTCGGAATCGCGGGCGGTTTGGACCAGCTTGTCCTCGAACTCGCTGACGTGGCGGACCAGCAGCTTGACGCGGCGTTTGACCATGCCGCAGAAAGCGTACGGGTCGGTCTTCTTGCCGCGGAGCTTGTTGACCATCCAGTTGGTCGAGAGCAGCACGTCGTACGCGAACGACGCGGTCCACGAGAGCCACTGGGCGTTCTGCTCGATCGAGTCGAACTGGTCGCCGTGCATCACCAAGAACCGGCGCCCGTCGGCCGCTTGATGGACAAACTGGTCCTTGACCTCCACGACGCCGAAGTTGGCGATGAAACCACGCAGGAATTCGTCGTGGTTGCCCGGCGTGTAGAAGATCTTGGCGCCGCGGCGTTTGAGGTCCATCAGCCGCTGCAGGATGCGGTCGTAGACCGGCAGCCACCGCCACTTCCGCTTCAGCTTCCAGCCGTCGATAAAGTCGCCGACGATGTACAGCTCACGCGGCTCGAACTGCTCGAGCAGCTCGAGGAAGGGCTCGGCCTGGGAGTGCCGGCAGCCCAGGTGCACATCGCTCACAAACAACGTTCGCACCACCCGCCCGTTCCATCCTTGGCAATCGGACATGCGTCTCTCCTCGCAAGGGGTTTGTAGGCCAGACAACGACGCCATCTCCTCGGTTGCGGTCGCCCCAGTGGGGCTCTGACTCGACTGGTTTCTTCCGACGATTTACCGCCCCGCGGCGGTTCCTGCCGGCGGGTCGGCCCGGGCGAAGCGGACAGCCGTTTCGCCCACTAGTAGTCTCGTCGAAAAATATGAGGGTCCGGCGAGGTTTGAGTGCGGTGGGGGTTAAACTTCGGTTCAGATTCGATGAAGGCGGGCCCACATCGATCTTTCAATCTAACGAATTTCTCTTCGCCCGTCAGCTGTGCATTCTTGGGTCCGAGTCGCCCTCGGCGATGATTTTTGCCTCCAGTTCGGCAAGCTCGTCGAGCCGGGCCATCACCTCTGCGGAAGTCGCAAAGTCTTTCGCAAGGCGGGTGTAGGTCGTGTGGTGGCGGGCCTCGGACTCGAACAGGCTCTGGTAGAAGGCTGCTAGCTCCGGCTCCTTCACCCGTGCGGCCAGGGCCTGGAACCGCTCGCAGCTGCGGGCCTCGATCAGGCCGGCGACCAGCAAACGGTCAACCGCACGGTGCGGCTCCTGCTTGCGGACCAGGTCGTTCAGTTTCCGGCCGTAGCTGCTCGGCTTCAGCCGGCGGAGCTTCGAGCCGCGCTTTTCCAGCAGCTCGATCACCATGTGAAAGTGCTCGAGCTCCTCGTTCACGATCTCGGTCATCTCGCGGCAGAGTTCGAGGTTCTCGACGTACGCGAAGATCAGGTTCAGGGCTGTGCCGGCCGCCTTTTTCTCGCAGTGGGCGTGGTCGATCAGGATCAGCTCAAGCGACTGGTCGACCTGCTTCAGCCAACGCTCGTCAGTGTCCGACTTAAGGTGCAGCATCGGTTTCGTTTCTGCCTAGGAAAAACCCCGGCACAACCTGGGTCGCTGGGCCGTAGATCTGGTAGTCAAAGGAGCTGGCGACCTCCGACGGCTCTAGGTTGAGCTCCACGGTCGCGGCTCCGGCCGCCCGGGCGGTGTCGACAAAGCCGGCGGCCGGGTACACGTTACCCGAAGTGCCGATCGCCACAAACAGGTCGCACCGCCGCAGGGCGTGCTGGATCTCGACCATGCAGTGCGGCATCTCGCCGAACCACACAATGTGCGGCCGCAGGGCGCCGGGCCGGCCGCAGCACTCGCAGGGGGTCCGCGGCGTGATGTCGCCGCGGCAGTCGAACTCCTGCCCCGACTCTTGGCAGTGGACCTTCAGCAGCTCCCCGTGCATGTGCAGCGCGCCGGTCGAGCCCGCCTGCTCGTGCAGGTTGTCGACGTTCTGCGTGACCAGCGTAAAGTCGCCGGGGAACCGCTGCTGGAATTCGACCAGCGCCCGGTGCGCGTCGTTCGGCTCGACCTCGTTCAGCAGCTGCTGGCGGCGGAGGTTGTAGAAGCGGTGCACGAGCTCTGGGTCGCGGCGGAAGCCGTCGGGCGAGGCGACCTCCTCGATCGCGTGCTCCTCCCACAGGCCGTCTGCATCGCGGAACGTGCGGATGCCGGACTCGGCCGAAATGCCCGCGCCGGTCAGCACGACAATCGATTGGAATCCGTTCGGGTCGATCATCGTTCTAGCCTACCCCCGCGGCGTCGCGTTGAGCGTCGGCGTTCGAACCGGCCGCGGCCGGTTGCGTCATACCGGCAAGTTCTTTGGCGGCGCGTCGTTCGACGTACAAACGCAACACGCCGGGGCAGAGCCGCTTGAGCAGCCACATCCGCTGGGCGCGGCCGCCAAGCACGGCGACCGCCTCACCCTTGGCGGCCGCCGCCAACGCCAGGGCGGCGACCTGCTCGGGCGTGAGCTGGGCAGAGTCGTAGAACCGCCCGGAAGCGTCGCGGAACGCGTCGGTCGCGAACCAGCTCCGCTTGAACAGCGGCGTGCGGACCACGCCGGGCGCAATCACCGTGACGTTGAGCCCGTGCGGCGCGAGCTCGGGACGCAGCGACTCGGACAGCGCCAGCACGCCGGCCTTGGACGCGTTGTACGCGGCGAAGCCGGGCGGCGTGACCGCCGCGAAGATCGACGAGACATTCACGATGCCGGCCCGCGGCCGCAGGCCGGCCGGGCGGAGTCCGCCGCTCTCAATCAGCCACGGCCCGAGCACGCGGCAGCCGAGCAGCGTGCCCCGCAGGTTGACGTCGATCACGCGGGTGAGGGCTTCGAGCGGGCAGTCGACCAGCACGCCGCCGACCAGCATGCCGGCACAGTTCACCAGCAGGTCGAGGCGCGGCCAGCGTTGCCGCAGATCGGCCTCGAGGGCCAGCCAGTCGTCCTGCTGCGCGACGTCGCAGCGGACGGCGTCGGGCGACTCGGCTTCGGTGCAGTCAACCCGCGCCACGGTCCAGCCCGCGGCGGCGAGCTGGTCGGCGATTGCCCTGCCGATTCCCGACGCGGCGCCGGTCACCACGGCGTAGCCAGTCGGGGTTGGGGGCGTCGGGGGCATCGCGGCGGAGCAGGGCAGGGGAGCGGCAAAGCCCCTATCTTACCCCGCCCAGTAGCCACCCCGCGAGTGGTCGTAGATCGCCTCGCGGCCCCGCACCGCGTCGTCGACCCGGCCATCGCCGAAGACCTGCTGGCCCATGACCCAGGTGCTGACCGGCCAGCCGGTAAGCGACTCGCCGTGCCAGGGGCTCCAACCGCACTTGGTGAGCTGCTCCTCGTTGCGGACCTCGGCGGTCTTGTTGAGGTCGACCAGCACCAGGTCGGCGTCGTAGCCAGGGGCGATGCGGCCCTTGCCGACGATGTCCCACACCCGCGCGGGGGCGTCACACATCCAGTGCGCGACCTGCGGCAGCGTGCAGCGGCCGCGGCTGACCTCGTTGAGCATCAGGGCGAGCGAGTTCTCAACCGCCGGCAGCCCCGAGGGCGACTGCGGGTACGGCTGCTGCTTCTCTTCTAGCAGGTGGGGGGCGTGGTCGGTCGCGATCACCTGGATGCGGCCGTCGAGCAGCGCCTGCCAGATCTGCTCGTTGTCCTCGGCGTGCTTGAGCGAGGGGTTCATTTGGATCAGCGTGCCGAGCCGGTCGTAGTCGCCCGTGTTGAATAGCAGGTGGTGCGGGCAGGCCTCGCCGGTAATCAGGCCGCCGTGGTCGGCCAGCAGGTGGGTCTCGGCCCCGGTCGAAATGTGCAGCACGTGGAAGCGGTGGTGGTGCCGCTTGGCGAGGTCGATCGCGCGTGTGGTCGCGATCATTGCCGCCTGGTGGTCGCGGATCCGCGAGTGGTCGTGCACGTCGGTCGTGCCGGCGAGCCGCTCGGCGTTCGCGCGGACGGTGGTCTCGTCCTCGCAGTGGGCGGTGAGCGGCAGGGTGGTCTCGGCGAAGATCCGCTCGAGCGCCTCCTGCTGATCGACCAGCAGGTTGCCGGTGCTGGAGCCGATGAAGATCTTGATGCCCGGCGTCCGCTCGGCCGCCTTCAGCTCTTCCACGTTGTCCGGCGTGGCGCCGATGTAGAATCCGTAGTTCACCCGGCACTTGCCGCTGGCCAGCGCGAGCTTCTCGTGCAGCCGCTCGACAGTGATGGTGTTCGGGTTGGTGTTGGGCATCTCGAGGAAGGTCGTGACGCCCCCCTTTGCGCACGCGCGGCTGGCGTGCTCGAGGTCTTCCTTGTGCGTCAGGCCCGGCTCGCGGAAGTGGACCTGGTCGTCGATGACGCCCGGCATCAGCGTCAGCCCGGCGGCGTCGAGGGTCTCGTCGACGGCCAGCTGCACCGCGGGGCCGACGTCGGCGATCTTGTCGCCCTCGACCACGACGTCGAGTTGGGCGACCTCGCCAGGCAGCACGACCTGGGCGTTCTTGATGAGGGTCTTCACGTAGGCGGGACTGGGACGGCGGGCGCGGGGGATGGGCTGGTTCAAACCCACACGATAAGCCTCACACCAGCGGTCCGCTACCCACCGCTCCGCTGAGAATCGCAAGCTCCAGTAGCCGACGGATCACATCCGTCGGATGCGCTACGGCAAATGTTCCTGACGGGCGAATCGCACGCAGGGTCTCCGGCAGATGTAATCTGTCGGCTACTAACCGAGAGCGGCCCTAGACCTTGGCCGCGGCCGCGCCGCACACGATCTCCATCATCCAGCGGTCGAAGTCGGCCAGCATGGCGGTGGTCAGGTCGTCGCCGCCGGGGTACTGGCGGACGCTCACCGTGGCGCCGGCCGAGTGCAGCAGCCGCAGGTCGTCGCAGAGCTGCTGCTCGGGGTACTCCTGGCTCTCGCGGCTGCTGGACAGCAGGATCGGCAGCGAGCGGAGCTCGTTGACGCGGCCGAGCGGCGAGTTGCCGGTCGGCAGGGCGCCGTCGAACGTGGCGGCGCCGGCGAACGTTTCTGGGTGACGCATCGCCAGCCGCATGGCCAGCGTGCCGCCAGCTCCGACGCCGGCCAGGAACACCCGGCGGTCGTTGATGTTGAACCGCTGGGCCTGCTGGAGGGCGTCGAACACGCGGTCGGCGGCCTCCTCGACCGAGTCGGGGGCGTCCGACCACGCGTAGCCGCCTTCTACCTCGAGGCTCTCGTCGACGCCCCGCGGCGCGACGGCCAGGTAGTTGCGGGTGCTGACGTGCCGCATGACGTGGGGCAGGTCGCACTCGTTCTGGTCCTGGCCGTGCAGCCAGACGACCAGTGGGTAGGCGTAGTTGCGTTCGAAGTTCTGCGGCACGAAGGTCGAGACCGGCGTCTCTTCTCCGGAGGCCTCGTAGAGCTGGATGCGGTCTTCGCTGGGGCGCTCGACCGTGCTCGTGAACGCAAGTTTGATGGCGGGGAGGGGGGACATGCTCTTGAAACGGTTCATGCGGAGTGGTCTGTCGTCGCGGGGGAGGGGGCCGGGTCAGGCGGGGCGGCGGGCTGCCGGGCAAGAGGCGTTTGGTGGCGGAGCAGGCTGCGGCATGGTCACCTCGGGCGGGGTTCGCTGCGGGCAGTAGGGCCGGTCGTCACGCGGCGTGACAGCCGACTTGGCAAACGCGAACGGGGACGATAAATCAGTCCGCCGGGGGTGTCAACGGAAGGCTGCAGAATCGCCGCCGGCGCCAGCACACGCGGGCGCGTGTGCTAGCACGGCGGGATGCGAGGGTCACACCAGGGTGGCCATGGTCTCGACGAGTTCCTTGACCGCGTCGACGCTCTTCTGGAACGCCGCCTGCTCGGTGTCGGTCAGCTCCAGCTCGACAATCTTCTCGACGCCGCCGGTGCCGAGGATCACAGGCACGCCGACGTAGAAGCCGCCGACGCCGTACTCTTTGTCGCAGTAGGCGGCGCAGGGGATCAGCCGCTTCTTGTCGCGGATGATCGCCTCGACCATCTGCGCGGTGGCCGCGGCGGGGGCGTAGTAGGCGCTGCCGGTCTTCAGCAGGCCGACGATCTCGGCGCCGCCCTTGCGGGCGCGGTCGACGATCTCGTCAAGCCGCTTGGAGTCGATCAGCTGGGTGACCGGGATGCCGCCGACCGACGTGCAGCTCGGCATCGGCACCATGGTGTCGCCGTGGCCGCCCATCAGCAGTGCGGAGACATCCTCCACGCTGACGCCGAGCTCCATGGCGAGGAACGTGCGGTAGCGGGCCGTGTCGAGCACGCCGGCCTGGCCGATCACGCGCTCGGGGGGGAAGCCGGTGACCTTCTGGGCCTGCTGGACCATCGCGTCCAGCGGGTTGCTAACCACGATGATCACGGCTTCCGGGCTGGTGGATTTCACCTGCTCGCAGACGGCGGTCATGATCTTGGCGTTGGTTGCTAGCAGGTCGTCGCGGCTCATGCCCGGCTTGCGGGGGATGCCGGCCGTAATCACCACGACGTCACTGCCGGCGGTGTCGGCGTAGTCGTTGGTGCCGACGACATTGGCGTCGAAGCCGAAAATGGGCGACGACTGCATCAGGTCGAGCGCCTTGCCCCGCGGCATGTCGGCGAAGTCGCCCGGGATATCGAGCAGCACGATGTCTCCCAGCTCGGCGGCCGCACACCAGTGGGCGCAGGTGGCGCCTACGTTGCCGGCGCCGACGATGGTGATTTTCGCACGTTTCACAGGAGACCTCCGCTTTCTTCGAAGAAGGCAAGCGCCCTGCAGAGGGCGCCTTAGTTGCTGTCAGCTGTCGAGTATCCCGCGGGGCGCCATCGCCTTCAAGTGGTTGACAAGCGCGGCGGAGTTGCTCCCGCGAGCGGGACGCAATGCGTGCTCGCAGGTCCAAATTCCGGCGCGGGTGCTAGCGGCGGGGGCGTCGGGTGGGGGCGCACGCCCCGCCAATGCGGAGTCCTGCTCTGGACACTCGGCGGGGCGTTGGGTAACGTCCCGCCTCTCTTCCACTGGAAGCGCGGCGCCATGGATGGCGGCGTGGAGAGCCCCGGAGTTACGACTATGGCCAGCGGCGACGGAGCGGACCAAGGATGGGTCCGCCGTGCCCAAGACCTGATCCTGCCGGTCGCCATTATCGCCAGCGTGCTGGTGATTATGGCGCCGCTGCCGCCCGCGTTGATGGACGTCCTCCTGGCGGCCAACATCACGGTTTCGGTCATCGTGCTGCTGACGACTATCTACGTCCGCACGCCGCTGGAATTCAGCATCTTCCCGTCGCTGCTGCTCGCCACGACCCTCGCCCGGCTGGTGCTCAATGTCGCGACGACCAGGCTGATCCTGACCGGCGCGCCGCGCCTCAAGGAGCACGCAGCGGGCGACGTCATCATGGCCTTCAGCGACTTTGTCGCCGGCGGCGACCGGATCGTCGTGGGCCTGATCATCTTCTCGATTATCATCATCATCCAGTTCGTGGTGATCACCAAGGGCGCCACGCGCATTAGTGAAGTCGCCGCGCGGTTCGCGTTGGACGGCATGCCCGGCAAGCAGATGGCGATCGACGCCGACCTGAACGCCGGCATCATCGACGAGCGTCAGGCGAAGGCCCGCCGCGAAGAGATCACCGAGCAGGCCGACTTCTTCGGCGCCATGGACGGCGCCAGCAAGTTTGTCCGCGGCGACGCTGTGGCCGGCATCATCATCACGGTGGTCAACGTGCTGGGCGGCCTGATCATCGGCGTCGCGCAGGAGGGGATGTCGCTGGCCGAGGCCGGCTCGCTGTTCACCCGCCTGACCATCGGCGACGGCCTGGTGAGCCAGGTGCCCGCGTTCCTGATCTCGTTGGCGGCCGCGTTGCTCGTGACCCGCAGCTCACAGAAATCCAACCTGCCGCAGGAGTTCCTGGGGCAGCTGTTCTCGCGTCCGCAGGCGTTGATGGTCACCGGCGCGTTCCTCGGCGTGCTGATCTTCACGCCGATGCCCCGGATCCCGGTCGCCGCGCTCGGCCTGTCGTGCGTCGGGCTGGCCCGCGTGCTAGGCCGCAAGGAGTCCGAAGCCGAATCGGCCAAGGAGAGCGAAGAGGAATCGGCCGCTGCGGCGCCCAAGGAAGAACGCGTCGAGGACTTCTTGTCGGTTGACCCGATGGAGCTGGAGCTCGGCGTCGGGCTGATCCGCCTGGCCGACCCCAACCGCGGCGGCGACCTGCTGGACCGCGTGCAGCGGGTGCGTCAGAACGTCGCGGCGGAGATCGGCATCATCATGCCGAAGGTCCGCATCCGCGACAACATGCGGCTCGACCAGAACCAGTACCGCATCAAGATCGCCGACATGCCGATCGCCACCGACGAGGTCGAGCCCGGCAGCCTGCTGGCGATCGACTCGGGGCTGACGACCGGCGCGGTCGAGGGGGTCGACACCAAGGACCCCGCCTTCGGCACCGACGCCAAGTGGATCTCGCCCGGCCGTCAGGACGAGGCCGAGATGCTCGGCTGGACGGTCGTCGAGCCGGGCGCGGTGCTCGCCACGCACCTCACCGAGATCTGCCGCCGCCACGCCGACGAGATCCTCACCCGCGACTCCGCCAAGCACCTGATCGACGAGCTCAAGGCCAGCTCGCCCACCGTGGTGGACGAGCTGATCCCCGGCGTGATGACGCTGGCCGAGGTTCAGACCGTCCTGCAGCACCTGCTGCGGGAGCAGATCTCGATCCGCCAATTGTCGATCATCCTCGAGGCGCTCGGCGACCACGGCGGCAAGACCAAGGACCCGGTGCTGCTGACCGAGTTCGTCCGCCACCGCCTGGCGCGGCAGATCTGCACCCGCTACCGGGACCGCGAGAACCAGCTGCACGTCGTGGCGGTCGACCCGGGGTTGGAGGACCAGATCCGCGGCGGCTTCGAGCACAACGAACGCGGCCTGTTCATCCGTATGGCGCCGCAGCAGATCGAGGCGCTCGTCGACAAGCTGCGGGGCGAGCTGCAGAAGCTGTCGGTGATGGGCCACACGCCGATCGTGCTGGTCAGCCCGCAGATCCGCGCCGCCCTCAAGCAGATGACCGAGACCCACCTGCCAACCCTCGTGGTGCTGAGCTTCAACGAGGTCACCCGCGACACCAGCATTGTCACCCACGGGCTGGTCTCCGCCGCCTAAACGAACCGACTGTTCGCGTCCCATCGCCGTTAGCCATCCCCCACTAGCATGTCGTCCATCAAAACCTACCGAGCGAAGAACCTCCGCGACGCGCTCGACCTGATCCGGGCCGACCTCGGACCCGAGGCGTCGGTGCTGCACACCCGCGAGGTGCGCCGCGGCCTGCTGGGGCGGATGCTGCACGGCGCGCAGATCGAGGTGGCGGCCTCGACGACCGTCGACGTGCCGAGCCGGTTTGCCCCCGAGGCGGTGGCGCCCGAGCCGGCCGCCCAGCAGCGTGAGCCGCAGCCGCCCTCGCTGCTCGACGTCGACTACCGCGCCCGCTACCGCGAGGCCGTGCGGCTGCAGTCATCGCCGGAGCTCGACGAGCTGGGCGCCCGCATCAAGCAGCTGTACTCCGACTCGGGCTCGGACGCCGCTTCGAGCCGCGACATGCCGGACGCCTGCTTCCACGCGTTCACCGACCTGATCGAGGCGGGCGTCGACGAGACCACCTGCCGCGCCCTGCTGGAGGAGGCCCGCCGCGGCGTTCCCGACGCCCAGGCGCACGACTTCCACGCGTTGTGGGGCGGCATCGAGCGGCTGGTCGCCGACCAGCTGCCGACCACCGGCGGCATCCGCTTGGCCGAGGGCGAGCGCCGCATCGTCGCGTTGGTCGGCCCGACCGGCGTCGGCAAGACCACCACCATCGCCAAGCTGGCGGCCAACTTCCGCCTCCGCGAGCACCGCCGCGTCGGGCTCGTGACGGTCGACACCTACCGCGTCGCGGCGGTCGAGCAGCTACGCACCTACGCCGACATCATCGACCTGCCGATGGAGGTGGTCGGCACGCCCCGCGAGATGCGCGAGGCAATCGGCCGGCTGTCGGACCTCGACCTGGTGCTGGTCGACACCGCCGGCCGCAGCCCGCGCGACGAGGTCAAGATCCAGGAACTCAAGTCGATGCTTGGCGAGGCCCGCCCGCACGAGGTGTGCCTGGTCCTGAGCTGCACGTCGGGCGAGCAGAACCTGAAGGTCACCGCGGACAAGTTCGCGCCCGCCGGCGTGACCTCGATGATCTACACCAAGCTCGACGAGGCGACCAGCCTCGGCCACCTGCTGCCGGTCACCCGTTCGCACGGCCTGCCGGTCAGCTACCTGACCGACGGTCAGAACGTGCCGGACGACATCCAGATCGCGAGGTCGTCTGACCTCGCCCACCGCCTGTTCGAGGCGCCCGCCCAATGAATCAGCAAGCGAGGCTCTCGCAGGATCAGGCGGTCGCGTTGCGGCAGCTGGTCCGCGCCGCGCGGGTCGCGGCCGGGCAGCCGGTCGACGCGCCGATCGCCGGCGGCCGCACCGGCGGCGGGCGGATGATCGTCGTGGCCGGCGCGAAGGGCGGCGTCGGCGCCACGACCGTGTCGCTGATGCTGGCGCGGGCGTTGGCCGAGAGCGGCGAGCCGACCCTGCTGGTCGACGCCAACCTCCGCCAGGCCGACCTGGCCCAGCTGACGCAGGCGCCGACGAGCGGCCGCCCTGACCTGGCCGACGTGCTGTCCGGCTCGTGCCGCACGGCCGAGGCGCGGATCGATCTAGGAAACAACCTTTCGCTGCTGCCGGGCGCCTGGGCGCCGGCCGCCCAACCCGACGCCAACGCCGACGCGGTCGGCCGCTGGCTCGAGGACCTGGCGGGCGCCGTGAGCGGCGGCGAGCACTGCGTGCTGGACGTCGGCGTGGGGATGAAGCCGTGGACCGAGCCGCTGTGGCGCCGCGCCTGCCGCGTGGCGCTGGTCACCACGCCCGACAAGCTGTCGGTGCTCGACGCCTACGCGGCGGCCAAGCTGGCCCGTGGCGAGGGGGTCGACACCGAGGCCGGCCTGCTGGTCAACCGGGCGACCGACGCGCCGGCGGCGCAGGGCGTCCACCGGCGGGTCGAACAGACCTGCCAGCGGTTCCTCGGCGCCGCGATGCCGATGCTCGGCTGGGCCCCGGACGACCCCCGCTGTGCGATCGACCCGATGTCGGCCTCGACACGCTACGCCAGGACCTGGACCCACGCCCTGATTGCCCCCGGCTCCGCCGCCCGCGCCGCGTGAGTGGGCCCGTGCCGGAAGCGACAACCCCTGCGAAAAGAATCCACGACGAATTGTGATGAAGACTCAAGCGACCCACGCCGGCAGACCGATAAAGTGTGAAGAGCCATTGCCGCGCCCTGGTGCGTTAAAATGGCTCGGCTGCATCGAGTTTAACGCCAGCAGAGACCAGATTCATGGCACGGGACTTCGCCGGATACTTGGGGAGCCTGGGCATGATTGTCGCGCTGATGCGCGGCGCCATGCACGGGGGCGGGATCGATGGGACGATCCTCCAAGCGGTGGCGAGCCTGGCGTCGTTTGCTGTGGTGGGCGCCGTGATCGGCGCGATCGCAGAGACGGTCGTGGACGAGTCGGTGAGGACTCAACTCGAGAAGCAACTGGCCGAAGTGGAATCCGCTGAGGCCAACTGACAGGCATCGACTCTCACACCCTCGGCCCCGGGCCGGCGGTGATACAACTAGACGCCCCGGCTTGGCCGGGGCACGCGTCGCACGGATCGCGACGCGGATAGCTTATCATGGAGGATTGCATGGCAACGACGTTCGCCAAAGCCTACGACGCAGAGACCCTCGACGCACGCCAGGCCGCCAAGGAGGCCCGCCGAGCCGAGATGCTGATTGTCTGGAAGGCGTACAAGGAGAACCCCGACAGCAAAGCTATCCGCAACCAGCTGGTCGAGGAGTACCTGCCCCTGGTCAAGTACAACGGCGAGCGGATCTGGAGCCGCCTGCCGGACGGCGTCGAGCTGGACGACCTGATCTCCGCCGGCGTGTTCGGCCTGATGGACGCCATCAACGCCTTCGACCTCGAGCGCGGCGTCAAGTTCGAGACCTACTGCGTGCCCCGCATCCGCGGCGCCATGCTCGACGAGCTCCGCAGCATGGACTGGGTCCCAAGGCTCGTCCGCAGCAAGGCCAGCAAGCTCAACGAGGCGGTCAAGAAGCTCGAGGCCAAGTACGGCCGCTCGCCGACCGAGATCGAGCTGTCCGAGCACATGGGACTGTCGGTCCAGGAGCTCGAGAAGATGGTCACCGAGGCCAACGCGGTCAACCTGATCAGCCTCAACAAGAAGTGGTACGAGACCGACAGCTACAAGGACGTCCGCGAGATCGACATCCTCGAGGACAAGAAGGGCGAGGACCCGACCCGCCGCGTGCAGAAGTCGGACCTCATGCGGCTGGTCACCAAGGGCCTGAACCGCAACGAACGGCTGATCATCATCCTCTACTACTACGAGGAGCTGACGATGAAGGAGATCGGCGCCACGCTCGACCTCTCCGAGAGCCGCGTCAGCCAGATGCACTCGGCCATCGTCCAGCGGCTGCAGGGCCAGCTGGGACGCCGCCGCCCCGAGTTCGGCGCCGCCGGCTGATCCGGCCCCGCGACCACGCGAGCACCCACCACGCCCCCCGTCGCCGGACGGGGGGCGTTTTTCGTTTGCGCCGGTTGTAACGGCCCGGCGCGCGATGCCGGGACCCTCTAAGCTGCAAGGTCGGCGCCGGCCGATCCGCCCTTGGGGCGTGATGATGCAAACTGCCTGCTTGGCGCTCGACGGGTTGCCGCGGTGTCCTAGACTCCTAGGAGACTCACCGCTATCCAGCCCGGAGCCCGGGGAATGCCCTCGCTCACTGCCAAACCATCGACGCCCGCCACGCCGAGCGGCTACTGCGCCCTGTCCTCGGGGCTGCTGCAGCTCTCGGAGAAGGCGTTGGCGTCCTACTACTGCCTGCCGGATAGCGGCACGACCCCCCAGCTGCTCTGCTCGCGCGGGGCGACCCCGTCGGCCGACGCGATGGCCCGGCTCCGCGAGCAGGGCTACGGCCGGGTGCTGATCACCGAGAAGGAATTCCCGGCGCTGAGTGAGCGCCTCGTTGGCAAGACCGGCGCGATCCTCACCGACACGCGGCTCTCCCAGGCCGAGCGGTTCTCGATGCTGCTCGCCGCCCGATCCAACGAGGCCGAAACAGTGCAGCGGCTGCTCAAGCCGATCCGGTTGGTTGGGCTCGCCAAGCAGGCCGCCGAGGACATCTTCGAGCTGCTGCACGCCGGACGGGTGGCGCCAGCGGAGCTGTTCCACGCCCCGCGGTTTGGTTCGCGGTGGCTGATCCACGGCGCCAACGTGGCCTGCTACAGCGTGCTGCTGGGGATCGCGACCGGGATTCAGGACCAGGAGGACCTGCGGCGGCTGGCGATCGCGGCCATGCTGCACGACCTCGGGCAACGCTGCGACGGCGACAAGGAGTACGCCAAGCTGACCCGCGAGGAGAAGCAGGACGCCCACGACTCGCACCCCCAGCGCGGCTTCGAGGAACTGCTCGGCGACTCGGACCTCGACCGACGGCAGCTGATGGTTGTTTACCAGCACCACGAGTCGCTCGATGGCGGCGGCTTCCCGGTCGGCGTTCTCCAGGACGAGATCGCCCCCTGGGCGATGATGGTGCGGGTGGTCGACGAGTTCGACGAACTTACCACTGTAGAACCCGGTAGGGCGAAGCCGAACCCCGAGACGGCCTTTCGCAAGCTGCGCGAGCGGGCGGGCAAAGACCTGAACACGGAGATGCTGCGATGCTGGATGCAGGTAATGAGCAAGGCGTAATCGACAAGCTGTGGTCGGTCGCCGCTACCCACGCCATGGTGCCGGCGCAGGACCGCCGCTCCTGGCAGAACAACGCCGCCACACCAACCCGCTTCGACTCGCGGCGGACTTTCGGGCGCTACACCTACGGCCGCCGCGCGATCCTGCTCTTGGATGGCCGCACGCTGGGCGTGTACCTCAATGACGTCTCGCGGGAGGGCGTCGGGTTCTTCTCGCCGGTGCAGCTCTTCCCCGGTCACGCCTACACGCTGGTGATGCCGGGACCAACCAAAGTGCAGGTCGACATCCGCCGCTGCCGTCGGGTTGGTGAAGAGAGCTACCGCTGCGGCGGCAGGTTCGTCGAGGGCGAGTACCTGCCGCCCGAAGAGGCAGGCGAGCCCGCGGAAGGCGGCGGCGGGATCTAGCCGGCGGCCCAATCGGCGTGGCCAGCGCTCAGCGGCCGCGCCAGCCGCGACCCTCGAATGGCTTGAGGCCACGTTCGGCGCGGCGCTCGTTGATCATCCGCGTCATCTGCTGCATGGTTGATCGCATCTCCGGGGTGGTCCGGTCGAGCCGCGACTTGCGGCGCTCGTCGCGTTGGGCGTCGGTCATCTGGCCGCGGTCGCCGCGGGGCGGGCTGTCGGATCTCCGCGTTTCCCACTCGCGGCGGCGCTGCTCCGACTCGTCGATCATCTGGTCGAGCTCGCGGTTTCGTTCGGCCCTGGGCATCGCCTGCAGCTCGTACAGCCGGGTTTGCATGCCGGCCATCCGGCCCTGCATCATCGGTTCGAACAGCTGCCTGCGCTGCTCGTCGCTTAGGTCACGGATCCGGTCGCGGAAGGCGTCGCGGTCCTGCTCGGAGAGCTGCTCGCGGTTCTCAAACTGCTGACGCAGTTCGGCGACCTCCGCGTCTTCTCCGCCGAACAGGCCAAGCATCCACGCCGCCAGCAACAGCAGCACCAACACGGCGGCTGCGCCGCCCTGCTTCTTGTTCATCAACACGCTCCCTGTGCGAGGTTAGTCGGCCACGATCAGGCCGTCGACGTGACCGTCGAGGTAGAGGAAATTGCGCGAGCCGTCCTGCCCCGGGGTCCCGTGGAACGACTCGTAGTCGAACACAATCCAGACGTCGTGCGTGCCGCGGGTCTCGCCGCGGCGGGTCTGCAGCACCTGCTGGCGGGTCTTCCCCTCCAGGCGGAACGACGGGTACTCGTAGCTCAGCCCCTCGTTCGCGTAGTAGGGGTCGCCGTTGGAGTAGGGCTGACCGTCGGGGCGGACGTAGCCGTCGTAGGCCAGGCGGTCCTCGTTGTACTTAAGCGGGCCGTAGTCACCGGGGCAACGGTACATCCCCTGGTTCGACTCGCCGTACTCGGCCAGCACCTTGAAGATCGGCCACGTGCTCGGGTCGGCCTCGTCGAGCGGCGTCGCCGAGGGGAGGATGGCGGCCGCGGGGAACTTGCCGCGTTCGCCCTGCCGGTCGAGGTACTGGGTCAGCGCCAGGCCAACCTGGCGGAGGTGCGACTTGCACTCGGTCCGCCGCGCTGCCCCCCGCGCCGCCTGCACGGCTGGCAAGAGCAACGCCAGCAGCACGCCCACGATGCTGATCACCACAAGCAACTCAACGAGGGTAAACCCCCGCACGCCATGACGCAGTTGCATTGCAGACTCCTTGCGCGGCCGCGTTGGACGTCGGCCGCGCGTCGGCTGCAACGCCGACGGCCAACCAACATTGTTTGACAATCGTTCAAACACCGACACGGCGCGCGGGTGGCGAAAGTTTTTTGGCTTCGCCCGTCCGCGAACTCGGCCTGCTAGCAGGTGGCTCTCAATCGCAGCGAGCCGGTGCGTGGGCGGCAGAGTATCCCGCAGCGTAGGGCAGCTTACTAAGCACGAGCAGACGCGATGCCGATGATCTGCCATAGTCCCGCCCTGCGACGCGGCAGCCAACCTTACCCCACCCTCAGGCGCTACGAACCATGCCCAAGACCACTCTCAAGCTGCTGGCCCTGATGCTGATGTCAACCGCTTGCCTGGCCGCGACCGGCTGCCACCTCATGCCGGGACGCTCGCACTCGAGCGACGACGCGGGCTCCATGGGCGCGTGCAGCGGCGGCGGCTATCGCAGTGGCGGCGCGTGCTCGATCGGCGCAGCGATGTAGGCTCACCGCTCGGCGGCGGGGTGGCCCGCTGCGCTGCCCGGACTAGCGGTTGAACTGCGGCCTGGCGACCACGCCGGGGAACTTGCCCTCTCCGTTCTCGGCCGGCGTGCGGCCGAGCACCAAGTCGCACTCGGCAGAAAGCTCGCCGAGCTGCGACCCCTCGATCGGGCGGAAGTCGACCACCACGCTGTCACGCTGGGCGTCGGACAGGCCGCGGAGGATGCCGTCCCGTTGGTTCTGCGGCTCGCCCTTGACAAAGAACTGCGTCGTTAGCACGCGATGACCATTCTGGCTCACCGCTACGTGGATGTGGGGCGTGCGGCCAGGGTACGGGACCGGCTTGATCGTGCGGAAGTAGTAGCGGCCCTGGGAGTCGGTCAGGAAGCGGCCGTACCCCTGGAAGTTCTTGTCGCGGGCGCCCGCGCCGTTGGAGCCCGAGTGCAGGTAGACGCCGTGGTTGTCGACCTGCCAGATCTCGATCACCGCGTTGCGGAGCGGCTCACCCGCCGGGCTCAGTGCGCGGCCCGACAGGTGCGTGATCGCCCCGACCGCGTGGTCGATGGCGTCGTTGACGATGAGGAGGTCGTTGTCGGTGTCGAGCGGCAGGCTGTCGGGGTAGAACGGCCCCTCGGTCATCCGCGGTGTGGCGAGCAGGTCGGCCAACGCCCCACTCGGCAGCCCCGCCAGGCCGGCAGCGGCGGCGCCTATGCGGGCCGTGTTCCGCAGGAACAGGCGGCGAGAGAGCTCAAAACGGTGGGACAACTCGGATGCGTGGTGGTCCATCATCAAGGCCTTGTGGTGAGCGGCTGACGGAAACGTCGGCCGGGAGTAAACCCCGCGGGCGGCGCCAGGGGCCGACGGTTTAGGAGAGATTTCGTGCTCGGCGTGTCCCCACGTCAAACGGAAAACTCACCGGCGATTCTACTCCAGTTCCGCGGTACGCGTCCGCGTTGCGGCAATCTCTACCGCGGGGAGCTCGTAGCACGCCATCTCGACGCCGTTGCGGACGAACAGCCGGCCGTGCGCCAGCACCGGGTGGTTCCAGGTTTTTCCCTCGAGCACCTGCATGCGGCTGAGTTCCCGCGGGCCCTCGGGCGAGGGCGCCATCAGCACCAGCTCGCCGGTGTGCTCGGTCATAACCAACAGCGCGTCAGACTTCTCCGCCAGCACCACCTGGCCGCAGCCAAACTGTGTCTGCCGACGCGTCCGCTTCGGCCAGGCGAGCTCGCCGGTGCTGGCGTTGACGCAGGTGAAGAACTTGTCGTCGAAGCCGTACAGGTAGCCGTCGTGCAGCAGGAAGTCGTTGAAGTAGGGCCGCAGCACGCGGCTCTGCCAGAGCGTCTCGGTCGACCAGCGGCCCTCGTCGTGCGCGACCCGGATGCCGTGGGCGCCGTACCCGTAGCCGCTGGCCAGCACCAAGGTCTGCTCGTCGACCACCACCGGCTGGGCGATGCGGGGGAACTCGCCGGTGCTCCACTCATAGAACCACAGCCGCTCGCCGGTCGCCGGGGCGAGCGACTCCAGACCGGCATTCGAGGTGCACAGCAGCTGTGGCGCGCCGTGCAGCTCGACGAGCATAGGCGTGCAGTAGGAGTGGTCGCCGACGCCGGCGGTCCAAACCGGCTCGCCGGTCTCGCTGTCGTAGGCGACGACTGCCTGACCTGTGGGGTCGGCGTCGCCCGGCGGGTTTCCCGCGTAGACCACCACCAGGGCCGACTCGCCGTGGGGAACGATCAACGGGCTGCTGGCGAATCCCCACTCAGGGGGCGCGTCGCGCGGCAGGTCGTCGGTCAGGCTCCGCTGCCACGCGACCGCGCCGGTGGCCGCGTCCATCCGCGTCACGGCGCCGGCCGCCCCGCACGAGTAGACAGCGCCGGCGGAGAAGCTGGGCGTCGCGAGCGGCCCGGGGCCGGACTCGACCTTGTAGAACCGCGCCGGGGTCGTGGCGGACCAGGCCTCGTCGCCGGTGTTGCCGTTGTAGCAGACGGTCGCCTCGAGCTCGCCGCGCTGCTCCTGCGTGTAGACCCGGTCGCCGATCACTGCGAAGGACGACCAGCCGGGGCCCACGCGCCGCCGCCAGAGCTGACGCGGCGCGTGCAGCCCCCAGTCGGTGGGGAACGCCGCGCCGTGGAAGACGCTGTCTTGGTCGGGGCCGCGGAACGCGGGCCAGTCGCCCGGCGAGAGCGAGACCTGCTGGTCGGTCCCCGGGGTGGCAGCGTCGTCGCTGCGGTTTTCTTGTCGGTTGTAGCGGCGTTGCGCGAGGAAAATCTCCTCCGCGGTCGGCAGTCCCCGCCAGGACAACTGCAGCGCGAGTGTGCCGTCGCTGCCGTCGACGCGCACGCCGCTCCACACGACCACGGTCATGATCAACCACGCCAACGCTACCCAGCGGGCGGCGTTCCACGGCAGCGGCTTCGACAAGAGGAAGCCGAACGTGGTCGCCGACAACAGGCACGGGATGAGCATCGTCAGCAGCGGCATCGGCTGGCTGGCGGTGGGGTGGAACAGGAACTGCGTGCCGACCAGCAGCAACGCCGCCAAGAGCAGCAGGCCGCTCACGCGGTCGGGCCACGGCACGCGGCTCGCCAGCAGCCACCAGACAAGGTAGCCGACCGTCCCGCCGCCGAGGCCCACCATCAGCGACCACATGGTGGCCATCCCAAACGGGACGAGCGAGGTCGGCACGATGATCGAGGCCCACATCACGACCACCAGCAGCACCGCCGGCCAGACGCGAAGAGGGTTGGGGTTCGCTGCAGCCATCGCGCGACGCGTCCTTGTGTCTAGGTTAGCCCGGTGTCTTGGGAAGCCCGTGTCTGGGGAATAATCGTGCCGGGCAAGCCTGGGCCGCAGGGGATCCGGGCGGCGACCAGGGGAGGGCGGGCAGTGGCCCGATTCGGTCGCCGCCGCTATTGTACGTCCGGCACGCCGGTTTGGCACTACGAGAGCCGACCTGCTTCCCGCAGCCATCAAGAAGCTTCGCGCAACCATCGGGCCTTGCGCCGCCAGAGACCCCGGCCGACCAGCGGGAGGCCGGACCTCGAGTTTCGACGCCCGAAGCTACGGCCCATTCACCGCGCAACCATCACGCAGGAGCCCCTCACCATGGACACCCTCGATGCGATCGAGCAGCGCCGCTCTGTCAAGCAGTACGACTCCTCCGTCGAGATGCCCGAGGAGGACATCCAGCGGCTGCTGGACCTGGCCCTCCTCTCGCCCACCTCGTTCAACATCCAAAACTGGCGGTTCGTTGTGGTCCGCAACCCGGAGCAGCGGAAGCGTCTGCGGGCGGCGGCGTGGGACCAGGCCCAGGTCGAGGACGCGCAGCTGCTGCTGGTGCTGTGCGGGGACCTCAAGAGCTGGGACAAGGACCCGGCCCGCTACTGGCGCAATGCCCCCGAGGCGGCCCAGCAGCAGATCGTGCCGATGATCGGCGAATTCTACACCAACCAGGGCGAGCAGACCCAGCGCGATGAGGCAATGCGCAGCTGCGGCATCGCCGCGCAGACGCTGATGCTGGCGGCCAAGAGCATGGGCTACGACAGCTGCCCGATGATCGGTTTTGATCCGCAGCAGGTCGCCGAGCTGATCAACCTGCCCGACGACCACGCCATCGGCCTGCTGCTGGCGATCGGCAAGGCGGCCGCGCCGGCCCGGCCGCGGGGTGGGCAGCTCGACAAGGACGAGGTGGTCGTCACCGACCGCTTTGCGTGAGGTCAGTTGTTCAAGGAATGGACAAGGCCGCGGCACCAGCAAGCGAGCACTAAGGGAAGTATCCCTGCACCTCACGGACCGCCGGTGGTGCTCCCCGCTTTCGCGTCGGGCTTGTATTGAGGGAAACCTCATGGCCCCCGGCTCTGCCGGAAGTTTGAACGTACCCACTACAGCGAGCCACTGTCCGGCAGTCCGCCCTTGGCGCCCGTTTCGCCCTGGCCGCAAGCTGGTCAGCCGCGCAAATCAGCAGCGTCACCAGCCGATGCAATGCGTCAGCCGGCCGCCCGGACGCGTCGGTGTTCGACCAGGAACAGGAGGACGCAGAGTGAGCCGAGGAAGAATACGACCGAGCTGCTCCTCTGCTGTCTCTGCGATCTCCTGTTCAAATCACCTACAAGCCCTTCGTGTGGCAGCGACTCTCGCCCGCGATGAAGTCCGCCCGCCAACAGGTTCGGATCGGGCGACAGTCGGTGTCGCTTGCGACAAGAGGCGATCGATTCGCAACCGGACGTAGGCCTCAAATTGCCTCTTGTGCTGCGTGCACCAACGCGTCGACGGAATGGGCTCCGAATCGCCGAGGTTGGGCACACCGCGGGCAGTTTGGAGGTACTGCCGACCTGCCTAACGAAAGCGATAACTGGCCTTTATACAGCCAGCAAAGACAAGTGAACAAGATGAAGACAGGCTCTCCGCAACGACGGCAGCTGTATAAAGGTCCAGTTCATCGCCTGGTTAGCTGCTTTTTAGGCGGTTGCCCATGTTGAGACTACGGAATGGAACTCGGCTGGGTCGTTTGGAGTGAAGCGAACCTTCTTGAAATAGCCATGCTTCTTTGTTATTTCAACATGAGGAAATAAGTCTGCGAGGTCTAATTTGAGAGCCCAGAAAACGGAGCGAATTACTGGTGGTTTGCAAATTTTAATTTCAGTAAATTCTGATTTTGGAATAACAATGACTTTTCTGAAAAATTCAAATTCAAGTTCAATTCGGTCGCCATAGACTCGGTAGCAATTCCAAAGACTTCTGAACGAAGGTTTGGTTTCAAATAAGAGTGTGTTTTCTGGAGAACTCATTTAAAGTGCAGCTAACAATAAATGGACAGAAACAAATCTGCCTAACCCATTAAGCAGTCGGCTCCATTGTCGTCGCAACACCAGCCGCCTACAAGGTTTGCGAACTCGACGGGGGGAGAATCGACGAGATAGACAGAACTTAACGCGTTGCCAGCGAAAGGGGACCTGAAAGTACGTGGAGAAGCTTCATCCAGCTGCAGCTGAAGAGGCTTTCCTACCGCGTTTTCACACTCATTTAACCTGCCGAGGTTGTCACAACCTCGGTCAGATTTGTGACCCCCGCAACTGCACAGGACTCATCGTCCTTTGCAGTGTATCAAAGTCTTATCGTCTCGCCGGGCCACGTGGTTTCAGGAACTGCGTCTGGGTGGCGGGCGCCAGTTGTGGTCCCGGCCGCAGCTGCAGCCGGCTCGGTCCTATTGATCGCTGCGCCGCCAATGGACCGAGGCCGACCAATGGAAGGCCGGCTTCCGTGCGAGCAGTCTCAACGTGGCGGGGTCATTCGCCGCGCAGTCGTGTATAAGGGACGTCTGGGCGGCCACAACTGTCGACCGTTTTGTTGTAGAGATGAGCCGGCAGGCGCGGTCTAACTAGCAGGGTACAGGAGCACCGTTTTGCCAGGACAGACCCACGGCTGGCGCCGTGGGCTGGGGCGTTGCTGCGCCGGGTGCGGAGCGGAAGAGGGCGTCAGGGGAGATCATCCCCATGAATGGTCGCCATCGCCCGCCAGACTCGGAGCTCGACGTGGTCCGCCACAAAACGGACGCTGCCGTCGGCGTAGGCGGCGTTGACTCCGCTGGGGTGCTGGCTGCGTGCGGCCCGCCAGCCGAACGGAGTGAAACGCTGTTGATCGTTGCCCGCTAGCAGCACCCCCATACAGTCTGGCGTTGATGCGTTCGGCGCGTCGTGGTGGTTGTACAGGCCGCAGCGGAATTCTCCGTTGGCCCATGAGAAGCCGCGCGGATCCTTGTAATTCCAGGTTTCGCTAGACCTGCAACCGGCGGTGGTGAGCGGCGCCTGGAACATCATCTTGTAGTCGTACCGAGGATCCATGGTGGTTTGGCCCGGCACGCCTAAGGTGCTTTCTGAGAACAGGATTGTCTTGGCCAGGCCGTCGGTGATCTCTGCGGGGCGGGTCCTACTGTTGACGCCAAACGGGCCATCGACCGTCCGGGGCGTGCCCGAAACTCCCCCGGTGCCGGTGCTTGCCGCGTAGTTCGTCGGGCCGAACTGGGGGTGGATGCTTGCGCTGATATCCGAAGGGCAGAGGAACTCCGGCACGAGCTGGCGAACCGCCGAGACATTCTCGTCGGTCACCTCCGCGTTGATGTTCTTGTAGAGCGGCCTGGAGAGGTCGAGCGCGTCGTAAAGTGGACCGCCCTCGAGGTAGGGCAGCAATTGGGCGAGCGCCGACCACCGGTAAAATGTCCACTCACTGATTGTCAGGTCGCGCGGGGGCGGCTTGGCGACCGTGCCCGCCGGCAGTCCCCCCACGGCCGCCAGATGATTCTGCGCGGCCAGGCCGACCTGCCTAAGATTGCTGGCGCAGGCGCCTCGGCGGGACGCCTCGCGGGCCATCTGCACCGCGGGCAGGAGCAGCCCGATCAGCACTCCGATAATCGCGATAACCACCAGCAACTCGACCAGCGTGAACGCGCGGCTCGCGTCGTTTGAGCGGTGCTGCACGGCGGCTCTGGCGATGGTTGGTAGCGGGGCCATAGGCTACCTGCGGCGGTGGAACAAGCCTCCCAGCACTGCCGTCGGTAGCAGCACTGCGGCGGCGGGCTCTGGGGTGACAGCGGTGAAGGTCTGCTCGACGATGACGGCGTTGTCACGCCACACTGTGTAGTCGGCCGCGTCGATTTGGCCGTCACCGTTGCCATCGGCGTTACTGAACGGTGTGACGCGGGCGCCGTACGACTGTCGCCACAACGCGTAGTCGGCGGCGTCGACGGCGCCGTCACGGTTGTAGTCGCCCGTAGTCTCGACAACGCCTGGCACGAGCACCATCGAGCCGATGGGCGAAAGGTCCGAGGCCAGCCTGCCAAGGAACGCCCCCGAGGCGTCGTAGCGAAGCAGCTCGCCAAAGTTCTTGGGGCCGCCGCTGTAAATCGACGTAACGCCGAGCGTCGAGACTAGCAGTTCGCCCGACGGCATGTGAACCAGGTCCGACACATAGTGGATCCCGCCCTGATCGCCCGGCAGGTTGTCTTCGGGGTCGTAGTCAAGAGGGGCGGGCACACTGAACTCGGTCGTGTAGGCCCCCTGGTCGGAGAACTTAACTACGCGGTTGCTGATGAGGTCGGCGACCCAGAAGCTGTCGTCTTCGTTGACCAGTAGATTGGTGGGCGAGAAGAGGAAGCTTGCCTCTTCTGGGACCAGCTTCGTCACCGCGGGTTCGACGCCCGCGTAGACGGCGTTCTCGTTGGGATTGGCGTCCATCTCGATGACAAAACTAGTTGAGAGCAGTGTGCCGTCGCTTTGGAAACCGAGCCCTCCCGCCCCACGCAGTCCGGTCACCGCGTCGGTGCGGCTGCCGTCGGTCACGTCGTAGCGGTAGACCTTGGTCCCCGCGTTGTCCGCCACGTACAGGTAGCCATCGGGGCCAAAGTGCAACCCGCCCGGCGCGGCAGTAATCTCTTCTCCGCCGGGCTCCGCCGGCGGGTAGTTCGGCAGCATCGCGAACACCCCGTCGCCGATCGGGGCGCCGGTCTGCAGGTCGTACTGCAGGATCTGACCAGCGAACCGGCTTGACACGTACAGCACCCCTGACCCGTCAACCGCCACTCCAGAAACTGGGCCAAACGCGTTAGGGCTGGCCGCTGCTACGCCCCAGCCTGGGATCGGCGCGCCGGTCAGCTCGTCAAACCTGGCGATGGTTCCCTCTTGAGACTGGGCCAAGAGAATGTCAGCGGATGCAATCGAACAGTTCAAGCAGGACAACAAACAAGTCGCCATTAGACGCCACGATCCAACTGGCACGAGCCACCTCTACTTCGTCAATGGGTGCAAACATTCTGGGCGGGGGCCGGCGACTTGGGCCGGGGGGCGCCGCACGATTGCGGCTGGTGAGGCCCCGAATATAACACACCACGAGGATCGGATGTTACGCAAAATATCGGGGTTTTATTCGTGTTCTTAACGCCCCGGCTTGGAATGCTCATCTGCCGGCTCGTAGCCGAAGCACTGAAATAAAACGCCCAGCGGCGGTCGATCTCGTCCTCGGCGTTCTCGGGGGTCTTCGGCCGAGTGCCATGCCTACCAGCGACAGCGGGCAGCTATGCTTTGCACGATCTGAAACTCGAACATGCTCACCCGCTATCGCGTGTGAGCATGGCGCCCCCAAGATCCTCGGCGGATTCATCGACCTGCGCAGTCTAGCAAGGTCTCATCGTCTCGCCGGGCCGCGTGGTTTCAGGAACTGCGTCTGCGTGGCGGGCGCCAGTTGTGGTCCCGGTCCCAGCTGCAGCCTGTTAAGTCTTATTGATCGCTGCGCCGCCAATGGACCGAGGCCGACCAACGGAAGGCCGGCTTCCGTGCGAGCAGTCTCAACGTGGCGGGTTCATTCGCCGCGCAGTCGTGTATAAGGGACGTCTGGGCGGCCACAACTGTCGACCGTTTTGTTGTAGAGATGGGCCGGCAGGCGCGGTCTAATTAGCAGGGTACAGGAGCACCGTTTTGCCGGGACAGACCCACGGCTGGCGCCGTGGGTCTGGGGCGTTGCTGCGCGGTCGGTGAGGTTGGCTCGCGATGGAGAGGGTGGAGCTGCGAGCGGCGGCGGCTGGGACAAAACCCCAGGGACGGACAAGACCCCGCGGTGTGCCGACCGCTGAAATTCGCGGAAACGCAGCTAAACAAGTGTGAGAAGAGAATCCCGGGGGAAGTGCGGGCCGGGGTTTTGTCCCCTTCGCTCGATTTTTCGGACTAAACGAAGGGGAGCAGATGTTGGTCGGCGATCCCACGACTGGCGCCGTAGGCTGGGAGCGAGTCAATGGAAAGCTAAGTCGCGGGGCAACGCTACCCGGTAGGGGAATCGGCCGGCGCGTAGCCGAAACGCTGGAAGTACCACGCCCAGCGGCGGTCGATCTCGTCCTTGGCGGTTTCGGGGGTCTTCAGCCGGTTGGGCTGGTAGTCCTTGAGCGACGCCACGTACTCGGCGAGGGCGGGCTGCATGGCGTCGTAGCCGGGGAGCTCGAGCGTGTCATAGATCTGCTTCACCACGCCGAGCGGGTCGGCGGCGAGCTGCTCGTAGCGGACCTCGCAGTACTGGCCGGGGGCGAGGGCGTCGGCCTGTTGGTCGTAGTGGTCGTACATCGCCTCGTAGCACTGGTGGACGTGCTCGTCGAACTCCGGGCCGTACTCGTCGCGGAGTTGGAAGCCCTGGGCCTCGTACAGGGCGCGCCAGGTCCGCTGCATCGAGGGGAACAGCGAGTAAGGGTGGCGGCTGATGTGCACGAACTTGGCGCCGGGGAACATGGTCGAGAGGAACTCGATCCGCCCGGTGTGCGGCGGCGACTTCAGCAGCAGCCGCTTGCCGTGCTTGTAGGTCAGCGCGCGGTAGAAGAAGGTGATGGCCTCAATGAACCGGCGGCGGTCGTCGCCCGTGACGTCTCGCATGGTGAGCGTGTCGAGGTGCTCGGCCGGGTCCTTGGGGAAGCCCATCCGGTAGTACATCGACGGCGCGCCCATCACGGTCAGGCCGAATTCGTCTTCCTGCGGCCGCCCCATGCCGGTGGCCATGTTGTCCATCGGCCGCTTCGAAGGGAGGAGGATGTTGAGGATCTTGCCGAGCCAGCCTTCACTCACGACGAAGTGCCAGGGGGCGAAGCACTGGTAGGTCGTGGCGTAGCCGAACTGCCGGTCGCGGATCAGCAGCTCGTGCAGGTGGGTCGTGCCGCTCCGCCAGTGGCCGATGATGAACACCGGGGGGTGCTCGATCTTGGCGTCGCGGATTTTGCGGCCGAAGAGCAGCTGCTGCAGGCCGTACAGCGACGAGTTCCACGGAGTCATCTGCCCCAGCACCAACGCCATGCCGATCCGCTGCGGGTCGATCCGGTAGCCGTGCTGGCGGAGCATGCGGAAGAAGTGCGTGAACCGCATCCCGCTCCAGATCCGCAGCGCCCACCACGGGTAGCTGTTGAAGCCTTCGGTCGGCTTGCCGCCGGCCTTGGCTGCGGGAGATGGGTTGGGCGCTTGGGGGTCGGGCATCGGGCGGGCGAGGCCCGAATCGCGAGCGCGGGATCGTGTGGGCACGGTCCACCGCTGGCGATTCGAACAACTCTCGGCAGGGGCTCCCGCGGCAGACGCGCGGGCGGCCATTGGTTGAGCGGCGCGCCTTTCGGTCGGCGGCCGCTAAGATTGGTTACTCGGACGATCCTCTATTCTGACTCGGCGGGCCATCGGTTGATACCCCGTCGAGGCCGGAGAGCCGGCTGGGGTCGACCGCGGGTTGCCGACGCGCGGCGCGCCCGAACTCGGCGTCCCGCTGGTTGGTGCGCCACACGACCAGCCAGACCAGCGCAAGCGACGCAGCAAACGCGAGACCCACGGCGACGCCCCACCCGGGGCCCGCCTGCTCCGGCGGCGCCAGCATCAGTGGGGCGCGACCCACCAGAAGCGGCGCGAGCTGACGCTTGTCCTGGCCGTCGGCGTCCTGCTGCCTGGTGCGGTAGGCCCAGCGTTTGAACGAGAACCCCGCCGCCCGCACGGGGACCTCGATCCGGTCGCCGAGCGGGAACCCATCGGGGATTTCCAACGCGCAGAACACGACCGGCAGGTTGCGCGAGTCGGCGGTGAACAGCTCGATCTCGTAGTACCGGTCGACGCCGTAGCGGGCGGAGACGCTCCGCTCGCCGGCAGCGGCGGCGGTCTCGATCGCCACGGCCCGCCGCGCGACGCCGTCCAGCACGTACAGCTCGCCCCGCTGACGCAGGGCGTCGTTGAACAGCGGCGCGATCGGGTACCGGCCCGCGGACGTGTTCTGACGCACGTCGGCGATCAACGCCCGCTCGCGTTCCGGCGCCTGGGGGTCGTCAACCCACTGCTCGGCGTAGTTCGGCAGGTTGCGGCGGGCGAAGCGGGCCAGCTGTTGCGGGCCGATTTCACGTGTGGCTGAGAGCACCTCGTAGAAGGGCGCCGACTCGATCGCCCGCAGGCGGCCGCCATCGACAAGCAGGTCGAGCGCTCCGACGTTCACGCCGAGCGAGCCGAGCACCGATTCGCCGAAGTTGATGTGCGGGTAGGCCGGCGCGGTAGGCGACCACCGCCACGCTACGGCCAGCAGCGTTTGGTCATTCACTCGCAGCCCGAGCAGCTCTGCCCGCTGCGGCAGCACGCCCGACTCACGCCACGCCCGCGGCGCCGCAGGAGCGAGCACGGTCACGGCTGAGTCGCCGTCGGCCGCTTCGATCCGCAGCCTGTCGCCGGCGTCGCTAGCGCCCGGCAGCGGCTCTACGCTGAGCACGCTCAGGTCGGCGACCACCGGGATCAGTGGTTCGGCGGAAGATGTGTTGGTGCGGGCGGCCTGCTCTTGGAGTTGGTCGGGGAACCGCCCCAGCCGGCCCGCGAGCCGCAGCAGGTCGCGGCGGTCGTCGGCGGACAGCGGCCCGTCGGTGGCCAGTCGTTCGCGCCGGTCGGCTGTCCAGCCGGACGCCTCGAGCACGACGCCCAGTGGGTCGTCGGTCGGCGGGGCCGGGGCGGTTGAGCCGGACGCGACAAGCACGCAGAGCAGCGGGATGAGCAGCAGCGGTTTCACACTCCTATGATACTCCAAACCTACCCGGCCGCCCGGCGCACGACGAAGGTCACCACCAGCAACGCCACCACGGCCGCGATCGCCGCCATCGTGAGCAGGTCACTGTTCTCGATCGGCTCGGCCGGGGCTGGCGCCTCGGGGAGCGGCGCTAAGTCGACGTTGCGGGCCAGCACTACCGGCATCGTGCCCGCCCCGGCCTGCGACTGGTACGACAGGTTCTTGAAGAACACCGCGGTGGCCGACGCCGCACGGTTGACTGGTTGGTTTATCGGCACCCCGTCGGGCGGCTCGAGCGTGTACACGGCGATGGGCCACACCTCGTCCCCCTCGGGTCGGAGAATCACGCGGTATAGTCGCTCAATGCCGAGCTCGTTCTCGGCGGGCGTCTGCGGCTCAACCCGCTGGATCGTCCCCGCGACCGGCACGGTGCGGCCGCGGTAGCCCTTTGCCTGCTCGGCGAACTGGGCGTAGGTGATCGGCGACGCCGAGAGTTTCTCAAGCGGCCCGTCGTGCGACTTGAGCTGACCCAGGATCGCGAACCAGGCGTCGGTTTCGGCGTCGAGGAACACGGCGTTGTCGCGGATGCTGTCGATTTGCGTCACGTTGAGCCACTGTCGCGTCTGCCCGAGCTCAACGCGGCGTGTATGCGGTCGGTCGGCCGGCGGCGAAGTCAGGGCGTTCAGCGGGCCGCGCGGCGTCGGCGCGGCCACTGGTTCGCCGCCGAATAGCTGCGCCAGCACCGCCCGCGAGCGTTCCGACCGCACCTGCCACGCCAGCATCGCCACTAGTCCAAGCGCGGCGACCATCACCAGCAGCCGCAGCTGCTCACGCCGCGCAAGGTAGTTGCGGGGCGGAGCCTGCTGGCGGTCGGATTGCGAGTCGAAGCGGAGCATGGTCCCTGCAGGGTACAAGAACGCCGGCAGAACGCGTAGCCCAGCTACCGTCGTTCGCGCCGCATCCCGACAGCAGCCAGCGTTAACGCCAGGCAGGCGAGCCCGGCCGGCTCGGGTGCGGCCGTGACCGCGGCGTCGGGGTGAAAGTCGGTCCCGTAGTTGTCACGCCAGATCGTGTAGTCGGCGGCGTCGACCACGCCGTCCAGGTTGCCGTCGGCGTGCCAGTCGCCCGCGCCGACCGCGCCGGTCTGGCCGTACTCCTGCAGCCAGCGGGTGTAGTCGTCGTTGTCGACGTCAAAGTCGAGGTCGAAATCGCCGTCCGGCAGCGCCTCGACCATCACCACCGCCTCAAGGTCAAGCCGGCTAACGCCCGCTGGCAGGTTGACGTTGGTGATCGTGGAGTGCCCGTACCCGTTGGCGTCGATCTCAATCCGCACATCGGCCGAGAAGGTCAGGGTCAGGTAGGAGCCGCTGATCTGCTCGTCGATCAGCACGTAGGGAACCGGCGCCACGCCCGAGTTGGTGCGGTAGTCGCCCAGTTCCCCCAGCACGCTCACCGAGCCGAGGAAGGTCGCGGCGTTGGCCTTGGTGATCTCGTAGTCGAAGCGGTAGTTGGTGAAGCCGAGGTCCACGGCCGTGGGCGAAGTCCACAGGAACGGCGTCGACGATTCGGTGATCGACTCCACGATCGTCCACGTCGCGGGGTTCTCTGCCCACACGAACGACGGCGCCAGAGTCATACCCAAGGCCAGCAGTCCGCGGCGGAGAAGAGTCATGTCACGGGCTCGCGATGAGTGCGGGAAGCGGTCCCACCCATGATACTCAGGAACTCGGATCCCAACCAGCAACGGACGCGGCCCTCGCTAGACCCTCGGCGCCGGCTGTGGCCGGCTGGCTTGCGCTAGGCCGCTGTTTCGGGCCTGGTTCGTCCGTCGAGGATGCAGCTCACGTTGACGTCGCCCAGCACGTTGATCGTGGTGCGGCAGCGGTCGAGGAACCAGTCGACCGTCAGCAGGATCGGGATTTGCTCGATCGGCAGCCCCACGGCCGTGAACACCAGCGTCATCGTGACGATGCCGGCCTCGGGGATGCCGGCGGCGCCGACGCTGGCGATGATCGACGTGAACACCACAATCATCTGCTGCGAGAGCGACAAATCCATCCCCAACAGCTGCGCGACGAACAGCGCGGCCATTGCCTCGTAAAGGGCGGTGCCGTCGTTGTTGAAGTTGGCGCCGACCAGGGCGCCCATGCTGGCCGACTCCTCCCGCAGCCCGACCTTCTCGGTCAGGCAGGCGTACGTGACCGGCATCGTGGCGGTGGAGCTGTCGGTGCTGAACGCCATGACCAGCGCGTCACGCACGCCCCGCAGCACGTCTAGCGGCCGCGGCCAGCTGAACAGCTTGATCCGCACCAGGTACCACACGGTCTGCAGTCCCAGGGCGATTACGACCGCCAGCACGAACGCACCCATCGCCTGGAATCGGCCGAAGCCCTCGACGCCGACCACCTTGGCGACAATTGCGAACACGCCGATCGGCACCAGCTGGATGATCCAGTGCAGCACCACCAGCAGCGTGTCGTAGGCAACCTCGACCAGGTCCTGCACCGTGCCGACCTCGCGGTGCTTCACGCCCCGCATCGCCACGCCGAACGCCACGGCGATCAAGATCACGCCAATGATGTTCTGACGCCCGGCCAACGGCCCGAGGATGCTCTTGGGCACCTTGTCGATCAGCAGGGCCAGCGGGTTGGGGCCTTCTTCGCCCAAATCCTCGGCGACCGGTTCGGGCTCGATTTCAACCCACGAGCCGGGCTGCATCACGTTGGCCACGGTCAGGCCGATGACGATCGCCACGCAGGTATTCAGCAGCAACAGAAAGAACAGCCGGGCGGCCTGCTTGCCCTTTACCTCGCTGGTCATCAGCACGTGGGCCACGGCCACCAGGATCAGCGGCGGCGCGAGCGCCCCCAGCAATTGCAGGATCACCTGGCTCGGGATCTCGAGGATCCGCGCCCGTTCACCGAGCACCACCCCGGTAATGGCGCCGAGGACCAGCGCGATAACGATCCGCAGGTAGAGCGGGATCGCGTTCCAGCGGCCCAGCAGGCCCCGCGGTGGTGTGCTGTCGGTCATGCCGTTGTGTTCGTCCTGATACGGCGTTTCTTGGATGGGCGCGAGGCCGGCCGACTTTTGTCCCTTATTCCGACACGCGTTTATAGGGACAAAAGTCACCGACCACTTGGGGCATGGGCTTTTTGTATCTCTTGTTCTCGTAGCGGCTTACGGCATCGGTCGTGTTCGCGCTGCGGCGACTTTTGTCCGATCTTGCGCAACTCTTGGGACAAGAGTCGACGGGGTGAACGCTGCGATCAAGTCACTATCGGAGATCGATCAAACAACGACGCCGACGGGCCCCGGTACAGCGCCGCGCTGACACCTAGTGGACCACAGCCGGCTCACACTTTCTACCGAAATCCGGTCAGAAAGACGCCGTCCGTTCACTGCTCGGCAAGCAGCGCATGGGCCTTGTGCGCCAGAGTCAGGTGCAACGCGATCAACGGCCCCGCGTACGCCGCCGCGGCCCCGACCGGCCCGTACCAGTTGGCCAGCACAACGCAAGCCGCGATGCTCACGACGGCCGCCAACGCGATCCGCGAGATCACGTACTGCTGCCGACCCGAGAACTGCAGGCCTATGGGCGCGAGCGAGAAGGTGGTGCTGATGGCGGCCCCGACGGCGATCACGCAGGTCGCCCAGTAGCCCTGATCGAACCCGGGGCCGTGCAGCCGCAGCAGCGGCCTGGCGAACACAAACACCACCGCCACGAACACCGCCGAGATCGTGCCGAACAGCAGCCGTCGCTGGCGGGTCAAGCGGGCCAGGCCGGCCCGGTTGTTCTGCTTGAGCATCAACGCCACCCGCGGCAGGTAGAAGCGGTTGGCGGACGTGGAGAACAGCACGATGAACGCGCCGGTCTGCATCGCCACGGCGAACACCGACGCGTCCGTGTGGAAGTTGGGGCTCAGCTCCAGCACGATCACGCCCGACTGCGCGATGGCCGTCATCAAGAGCCCGTGCAGCAACAGCGGAGTCGACTCCCGCAGCCACGCGCGGGCGTCGTACCGGGGAGCGCCGTTGTGGGGGACGGGCTGATCCGTGCGGCGGGGGAGCCGCAGCCGCAGCAGCCAGCCCATCATCAGGGTCACGCCGAGCCACGCCGCCAGGAAGCTGAGGCTGGCCGTCGCGCCGGAGGCCGCGCCGTGCAGCCGCCACGCCAGCAGGTTGGCGGCGATCATCAGCAGCGGCAACGCCACGCGGTACAACGCGGCGGCGGCCACCGGTGCGCCGGCGGCCGTGACGGACTCCAGCAGCACCGAGAAGACCGACAGGATCGGCAGGCACGCCACGATCATCGGGATCGCGAAGTGGCTTCCGAGGTGGTTCAGCATCAGGGCCGACTCGACGGCCGAGTCGACCAGCAGGCAGATCGCGACGCTCACCGCGAACGTCGTGAGCAGGGCGAAACGCAGGAAACCAGCCAGGTGGGCCCGCTCACCATGGTGCAGGTGCACCGGGACGATCTTCAGCGACAGCTTCTCGAGGCCCAGCGGCGCGATCGACGCCAGCAGCAGCAGCGTCGACACGCCGACGTTGTAGTCGTTGAAGTCCTCGCGGGTCAGGTTGCGGGCGAGGTAGATATTCAGGCTGTAGAACAGCACGTAGCCGACCGCCGAGAGCACGCCCAGCACCACCGGCCCCAGGCCGGCCTCCGCCGCGTCCCAATCGGAGTTGGGGTCGGGGTCCTCGATCGGGTTGTTCGGCGAGCGTAGCATTCGGCCTCGACAACTCGGGGGACGCCGCGAGCCGCGTCCGAAGCTTAGAGTATAGACTGCCCGCGCGCGAGAGGAGATGGGGTTCGGACCGCCTTAGCGTTCAGGGCGGAGCCGGATCGCCAGGAGAGCGAGCGGCCCGCCAACGCCGGCACAGGTCGGCCGCGGCGTCGGGCCAGTCGGGCAACAAAAACTCGAAGCCCGACTCGAGCAGCTGCCCGGGCACGACGCGACGGCTCTTGAGCACCAACTCGGTCTCGGTCCGCAGGAAGACCGCTCCGACCTCGAGCATCCACTGCGTGCTCGGCAGGCCGACTCCCGTCCCCCAAGCCCGTCGCAGCCCGTACATGAACTCACGGTTGGGCAACGGGTGCGGCGAGGCGACATTGACGGCGCCGGCGAGAGAATCGTGTTCGAGGATCCAGTCGACCGCGCGGACGAAGTCGACGTCGTGCACCCACGACACGTACTGCCGCCCGTCGCCGTTGGTCCCGCCGAGCCCCTTGCGGACCAGGCCCAGCATCGTGTCGAACACGCCGCCGCGGTCGGGGCTCATCGTCATTGCCGAGCGGAGCAGCACCAGCCGCGTGCCCGGCAGGTTGAACGACTCGGCTGCGCGTTCCCACTGGGACGCCACGTCGATGCTGAACCGCCAGGTGTCGGGCGCGTTAGGTTCTTCGCCGCCCAGGACGCCGGTCGCCTCGTCGTTGGCGGCGTCGTAGCGGTGGGCGTAGATCGTGGCGGTGCTCGCCTGCAGCCAAGTTTTGGGCGCAGACTGACAGCGTTCGATCGCCTGGCCGACCGCGCGGGTCGAGTCGATTCGAGAGTCCAGGATCTCGCGCCGGTTGGCCGCGTTGTAGCGGCAGTTGACGCTGCGGCCCGCCAGGTTGATCACGGCGTCGGCGCCCTCGAGCTCGCCGGCCCAATCGCCGACCGTCTGGCCGTCCCAGGCCACGGTACGCCAAGGCGCCGGGGCGGGGCGGCGGCTCAGTACGACGACCTCGTGCCCGTCGGACGTCATCTCCCGCGCGAGGAGCGTGCCTACCTGTCCACTGCCGCCGGGGAGAACGATTTTCATGGGGAGGGCTCGCGGGGTGAGGGGGGCGGGCGCCGCGCGGGCGGGCCGCTACCTGTTCAGACACAGGCCGGGCGTTGAAGTTCGCCCCGCGAGGCGCTACAGCCCTTCGACAATCGGCAGCAATTCGTCTAGGCGGTCGATGCGGAACTCGTAGCCGACTTCGTTGCACTCTTCTTCGCCGCCGTAGCCGTACGCGGCCCAGCAGGCGCGGAGGCCGGCGTTCTTGGCGAACCGCAGGTCCGAGGCCGTGTCGCCGACCATCAGCGTGCTCTCCGGTCGGGCGTCGGGAAAGGCGGCCCGGATCGCGCCGGCATACAGCGCCGGGTCGGGCTTCTTGGGCAGCACGCCGTTGTCGCCAAAGATGTGCTGGACGAGGCCGTCCATGCCGAGCTGACGGAGCGAGTGGGTGATCGCCTCCGGGCTCTTGTTGCTGACGATCGCCACCGGGCAGACCTCACCGCACGCGGCGACTGTGTCGGCCGCGTCTGGGAACGCCTCGACCAGGGTTTCCGCGGCCTCGTGGTAGATCGCCCGGTAGTGCTGCTGCCAGTCGTCGAGTTCCTCGCCGCCGAGTTCTTCGCCCCGCGGGTGCAACGCCCGCAGCGTATCGTGCAGCGAGATCCCACGGCCGATGGCGTGCGAAACGAGCTCCGGCTCGAGCTCAATCTGCCCTCGCTCGCGGAACACGCCGGTCAGCGAGTGGCTGATCGCCTGGTGCGTGGCGCAGAGTGTGCCGTCGTAGTCGAAGATGATGAGGGAGGGCATGCGGGGAGGGCGGGGCGGCAGGGGGGCGAGCGTTGAGGCTGCAGGCTGGTAGGCCGGAACAAGCGGCAGCGCTGTTCCGGCGCTTCCGGGCTGAAACTGCCGGAACAGCGCTAACGCTTGTTCCGGCCTACGCGACTCTAGTAGCAGTGCATGATCGAACGAGTCGCACAGCATTCAGGACAAAGGAAGACGTAGAGCATTCCAACGTCACCGATGCAGAACTTGCCACCGATCGAATCCAATTGCCCGTAGAACTGCATTTCGCTTCCGCAGCAAACGGGCGTTTCCGGGTATTGGATCCAATCCGGATCGCCTCCAAGTTTGAGCCTTTGCTCGTCGTGGTACGTATCGCTAATCCCCGCATTGAGTAGATCACTCGGGTCAGGGGAGAGCTTGATCTGCGGCAACTTCTCCCGTGACGAGTTACCTGAGGTCTCTTGCGGCCCGGCGGGAGCGCCCGCGGCAAACGACTCCTTGGCTGCCGTGTCCAACGTGAATTCAATCTCGGGCGGCGCTTTGAACTCGACCGCCTTGCCCGTGAATGGATTTGTACCAAGTTGAGACGGCGGTTGGACGACCTTGAACTTGCCGAACCCAGGCAGCACAAACCCCTCACCGGCCTCTTCGTAGGCAGTGCTGGCGAGCGCCTTTAACAGTTTGACGACCGACTCCGGGGCGATGCCGGTTTTCTGCGACAGTTTCGCGACGAGCTTGGCCAACTTGCGATCGCCCTCAGTTCGTACGGTGTCGTGCGGAGCCAAAACCGCGGCTCCCGCCGCGGGCTGCTCTTGCTAGCGCCCAGCGCCCTCCAACCAGCGCCGGGCTACTCGCTCAGCAGCTTACGCAGCACGTAGGCCAGGATGCCGCCGTGGCGGTAGTAGTCCATCTCGACCGGGGTGTCGATGCGCGCCTTCATGGTAAAGGCCTTGTCGCCCGCCTTGACCTCCAGGTCCTGGCCCGGCTTCAGGTCGTCGGTCAGGCCGGGGATGTCGAACGTCTCCTCGCCGGTCAGGCCGAGCGACTGCCAGGTGTCGCCGTTCTTGAACTCCAGCGGCAGCACGCCCATCATCACCAGGTTGCTGCGGTGGATCCGCTCGTAGCTGGCGGCCAGCACCGCCCGCACGCCGAGCAGGTAGGTGCCCTTGGCGGCCCAGTCACGCGAGCTGCCGGTGCCGTACTCGGCGCCCGCCAGCACCACCAGCGGCGTGCCCGACGCCTGGTACTTCATGCTGGCGTCGTAAATCGGCATGACCTCGCCCGACTCGAGGTACTTGGTCACGCCGCCCTCGGTGCCGGGGGCCAGTTGGTTGCGGATGCGGATGTTGGCGAACGTGCCGCGGGTCATCACGCGGTCGTTGCCGCGACGGCTGCCGTAGCTGTTGAAGTCGACCGGCTCGACGCCCGAGTTCTGCAGGAACTTGCCGGCCGGCGAGTCCTTGGCGATCGCGCCGGCGGGCGAGATGTGGTCGGTCGTGACCGAGTCGCCCAGCAGCGCCAGGCAGCGGGCGCCGGTGATCGAAGCGATCGGCTTCACCTCCGGCGTGATGCTCGAGAGGAACGGCGGCTCCTGGATGTAGGTGCTGTCGTCGTTCCAGTCGTACAGCTCGCCCTCGCTGGTGGCGATGGCGTTCCACTTCGGGTTCTTGTTCCAGACGTCGCCGTACTGCTCCTGGAACATCTCGGGCAGCACGCAGCTCTTGACGACTTCCTGCACCTCTTCGTGCGTAGGCCAAACGTCCTTCAGGTAGACCGGCTTGCCGCCTTCGCCTTCGCCGAGCGGCTCGGTGGTGAGGTCGATGCCGGTGTTGCCGGCCAGGGCGTAGGCCACCACCAGCGGGGGGCTGGCCAGGTAGTTGGCTTTGACGTCGGGGTTGATGCGGCCCTCGAAGTTACGGTTGCCGGAGAGGACGCCGCTCACCACCAGGTCGTGCTGGCGGATGGCGTCGCTGATCGGCTTGGGCAGCGGGCCGCTGTTGCCGATGCACGTGGTGCAGCCGTAGCCAACCGTGTAGAAGCCGATCTTGCCGAGCTCTTCGTCGAGGCCACTCTTGGCGTAGTAGTCGGTCACGACCCGGCTGCCGGGGGCGATCGAGGTCTTGACCCACGGCTTGGCTTGCAGGCCGAGGGCGGCTGCCTTCTTGGCGACCAGGCCGGCCGCGATCATCACGCTGGGGTTCGAGGTGTTGGTGCAGCTGGTGATCGCCGCGATCGCCACGCTGCCATGTTTGACCGGGAACGTGCAGCCGTCGACTTCGACGCTCACGCCGTCGAAGCCCGGGTCGGCGATCGCGACCTCAGGCTGGGCGGCGCCCTCCGGGTCGGCCGGCTGGCCCCCCTCGCCCTCCCAGCGGCTGGCGGGCGCGCCCTTGGGGCTCTTCTCGTAGACCTCCTCGAGGTCCTTCTCCCACTGGGCCTTCATGTCGGTCAGCGTGATGCGGTCCTGCGGACGCTTCGGCCCGGCCAGGCTCGGCACGACAGTCGACAGGTCGAGCTCGACGGTCTTGGTGAACTCCGGCTCGGGCGCGTCGTCGGTGCGGAACAGCTGGTTGGCCTTGCAGTACGACTCGACAAGCTTGATCTCGTCCTCGGTGCGGCCGGTCTGACGCAGGTAGCCGAGCGTGACGTCGTCGACAGGGAAGAAGCCCATCGTGGCGCCGTACTCGGGCGACATGTTGGCGATGGTCGCGCGGTCGGCCAGCGACATGCCGCCGACCCCCTCGCCGAAGAACTCGACGAACTTGCCGACCACCTTCTCCTTGCGGAGGATCTCGGTGACGGTCAGCACCAGGTCGGTGGCGGTGGCCCCGGCCGGCAGCTTGCCGGTCAGCTTCATGCCGACCACTTCGGGGGTGAGCATGTAGATCGGCTGGCCGAGCATCACGCCCTCGGCCTCGATGCCGCCGACGCCCCAGCCAACCACGCCGAGGCCGTCGATCATGGTGGTGTGGCTGTCGGTGCCGACCAGCGAGTCCGGGTACGCCAGAGTTGATCCGTCAGGGGCGTCCTTGGTGAACACGCACTTGGCCAGGTACTCGAGGTTCACCTGGTGCACGATGCCTGTGCCGGGCGGCACCACGCGGAAGTTGTCGAACGCCTTCTGGCCCCAGCGGAGGAACTCGTAGCGTTCTTGGTTGCGCTCGAACTCGAGCTCGATGTTCAGGTCGAGGGCGCCGTCGCCGAGGAAGTGGTCGACCTGCACCGAGTGGTCGATCACCAGGTCGACCGGAACCAGCGGGTTGATCTTCTTGGGGTCGCCTCCGAGCCGCTGCATGCCGCTCCGCATGGCGGCCAGGTCCACGACGCACGGCACGCCGGTGAAGTCCTGCAGCACGACCCTGGCCGGCTTGAAGGGGACCTCGCTCGGGTTGGCGCCCTTGGAGTCGTTCCAGGCGGCCAGGCTCTTGACGTCGTCCTGCGTCACGACGTAGTCGTCGCAGTTCCGCAGCACGCTCTCCAGTAGCACCCGGATGGAGTACGGCAGCTTGGCGACCTTGGTCAGGCCGGCCTCTTCGAGCTTGCCGAGCCGGTAGAACTTGGCCTCGCCGCCGCCTATGGCAGCAGAGCCGGTGTTGAACGTGTCGAGGGCGCCGAAAGGGTCGTTGCTGGCCATAGCGAACTTGCGGTGGGGTAAAAGGAAGGGTGTCGGGGCTGGCCGCCGTGAGAGCGATGATAGCGGATTCGGCCCCGAGCGCGGAGTGGCCCGGCGCCGCGAAATGGGGGAGCGGCGACGCACTCACCCAGGTATATTGCGGCCTGGCGGGGAGCCCCGTCAGAGCCCCGGGAGAACCCGCGGAGAGCGTAGTGGACTAGTCGCCTACGCCGCGACACCGCAAATCAATGGAGATAGCATGCCCCGCCCGCTCGTTGCATTCTGCCTGGGGATCGCCCTGCTCACCGCGGCGTGCCGCTGCCCAGCCGCCGCCTACATCAAGTTCGACGGCGTCGACGGCGAGAGCACCGACCGCGGCCACGAGGGCTGGTCGGACCTCACGGCGTTTTCGGTAGACTACCGTGGCGGGACCACTCAGGCCGCCTCAATAGCAATGCGGTTCTCGATGCAGGCCGACAAGTCGTACCCGGAGCTGGTCGAGGGCGTCGGGCGCCGGGGGCTGTACGACACGATTGAAGTCGACCTCACCGACGAGGCCGGCGGGCAGCTGTTTGCCTACGAGCTCCGCCGCGGCGGGGTCACCGACCTCTCAATCGTGCACGACGCCTACGGCGGCGCGCGGCTGGTGGGCACGCTGATCACCCAGGAGATGTCCATCGAGCACGTCCCGTCCGGCGCCCAGACCCTGTGGGACTACTCCGGCACGGCGGCCGGCTTCGCGCCGCTGCCGGGCGACTTCGACTACGACGGCGATGTCGACGCGGACGACTACGCCAAGTGGCGGGAAAACTACGCCACCATGATGGGCAACATAGGCGGCGGCCCCGACGCCAACGCCGACGGCCGCGTCGATATGGCGGACTACACCGTGTGGCGGGCCAACTACTCCGGCCCGAACCTGCTCGGCCCCGCCGCCGCTCCCGAGCCGATGACGCTCGCCCTGGCGTTGCTGCTCGCCCCCGCGGCACTAGTACGCCGCAAACGCCGCTAGGCTGCGCACAAGTAACCCATGGCGGAAGCCTTGGGGTAGGAGTTTGCCAGCGGCTTGCGGCCGGAATCCCCACGGCTTCCGCCGTGGGTTAATGCTAGCGGGCAAGCCGATGGATGTGGTTCGACGCGGCCGCCCTGTGCTACCCTGCCGGCTCCATCATCCCGAGGGCTCATGCATGCGATTCCAACTGCTTTTCATGCCGCTTCGAATGCTCTCGTTGTTGGCTTGCTGCTCAGTCGCCGCCGCCGGGCCGCTGGTGTACCGGTTCGAGGGAGAGGTGAACCGCGTCGAAGAAGGCGCCGCCCACGGGATCGCGCTCGGCGATTCAGTCTCCGGGTATATCTCGCACGATCCGAACGTCGAGAGTTTCTACCAAATTATCGTACCCTTAGACCCAGATAATGACCTAACGGATGATCGGAAGGTGGTAGTGTGCGATCCCCTCTGCGACTTTGGAGTGGATGACGAGGTGGTGGGGGCAACCTACTTTCTTGCCGAACTCGGTTTCAGTGTCGGCGACAGTTTCCGGCTGGAGCAGCAAGCAGCCATCGGTGTGGGACCGTACTCGGAGCAGGATTCCGCTGACTTAGGGTTCCTCGCCGCACCGGCGCCCGTGCAGGTCTGGAGTTTGGGTAAGCTTGCCTCCCACTTGTCCCTGTTTCCTGCGGGTCCATTGCAACTCAACCCGTGGGCGGTTCTCCTTTTTGAAGACTTGCCGTATACGCCGCCTCGTTGGGAGAACGAGTGGACTGGAGAGCCTCTGTTGGCAATTCAGGACGTGTCGCCGCTAACCGATGCGGGGGGCATGATCAGTGGACTGATTGGCTTCTCCTCGAGAACGCCACCGTTTCACCGCGACTTGGAATCGGAGGTGTCCTTCATTATTACGAGCATCGTGCTCGTTCCCACGCCGCCCGCGGAGTTGCTCCTGCTGGTTGCGGTGGGCTGGGCAGCTTCGGGCCGCGCACGCCGCTAGGGCCCACCAGCAACCCATGGCGGAAGTGGCGAGCCCGCCCCCAGCTAGAGGCCTGCGGCCGGGGTGCTTTAGAAGTACCCACGCTCGCGTTTGCGGCCGAAAGCCCTACGGCTTCCGCCGAAGGTTGCTGGGGAGGGGAAGGTAGGGGCTCGTCCGCGTTGCGCTATTTGTTGGCTAGCAATTGCCGCGGCGATCGATCAAGCTAGCGGGCTCGGCTTGTTCCGTTTCTCTTCGCGGTGTTTCTTCGCTGATGTGGTCTGTGTATGCCTGTTGCTGGTGACCCCTACGCCCTGACGCCGGAAAAGGTCCGGGAGCCGCCGGCGTCGCTGCTGGGGCAGCTCGGCTACTGCGGGCCTGGGTTTGTGCTGTCGGCCTCGATTGTTGGCTCGGGCGAGTTGATCGCCACCACGACGCTTGGCGCTACGGCTGGGTTTATCGTGCTGTGGGTGATCATCCTGAGCTGCGTAGTGAAGGTGGCGTTGCAGCTCGAGTTCGGCCGGCACACCATCCTCTCGGGCCGCACGCCGCTGGAGTCGATCAACCGGCTGCCCGGCCCAAAGCCGGCCGGCGCGCACTGGACGATCTGGGGCTGGTTCCTGCTGCAGCCGCTCAAGATTGCGCAGATGGCCGGCATTGTCGGCGCGGTGGCATTGGTGCTGAACCTGGTTGTGCCGCAGATTTCCGTGCCGTTGTGGTGCTGGGTGAGCGCCGGAGTAGTGGGGCTGCTGGTCTCGCTGGAGCGGTACCGGATGATCGAGCGGAGCTCGCTCGCGCTGCTCGTCTTGTTCACGCTGCTGACCCTGACCTCGGTGGCGGCGCTGCAGTGGACCGAGTACGCCATCAGTGGGGACCAGGTGCTGAGCGGGCTGTCGTTTCAATTGCCGGCCGCGGCCACGATGGTGGTGTTCGCGGCGTTCGGCCTGACCGGCGTCGGCGGGGACGAGATCATCCAGTACGGGTACTGGTTGCTGGAGAAGGGCTACGCCGCCTACGCCGGCCCGCGCGACGAGACCGACGCCTGGCGCGCCCGCGCCCGCGGCTGGATCCGCGTGATGACGCTCGATGCGTTGGCCTCGATGGTCGCCTACACGCTGGTCACCGTGGCGTTCTTCCTGCTCGGCGCGGCGGTGCTGCACTCGCAGCAGAACGTGCCCGAGGGGAACGCCCTGATCGAGAGCCTCGCCCACATGTACACCGACACGCTCGGCGCCTGGGCGCACTGGCTGTTCCTGCTGGGGGCGTTTGTTGTCTTGTTCTCGACGCTGTTCAGCGCGATGGCGGCCTGGACCCGGATGTACGCCGACGCCTTCGCCCAGGTGGGCCTGATCAACTTCCGCGACCAGGCCGAGCGGCGACGCACCGTTTTCTGGCTCGCCTGGGCGTTCGCCTTCTTGTGGGCCGGCATCTACCTGTTCTTCGAGAAGCCGGTGTGGATGGTCGCCCTTGGCGGCGTGGCGACCGCCGCCATCCTGCTCTTGGTCGTGTTCGCCGCGGTCATCTTCCGCTACCGCGACACCGACCAATCGCTGCGGCCCAGCAAGCTCTTCGACGCCGCCCTCTGGTGCAGCATTGTCGCGATTGTCAGCTTCGTGGTGTACGGCCTGGCAGACTTGGCGAGCAAGTACCTGTAGATAGCCGCTCGGCCGCAAGGCCGGCGGAGCCCACGGAGGCAGCCATGGGACGAACACCGCTTACTCCGGCCAAGGCTCGCTGGGCCAGTCGGTTGCGGCCTCCACCGGCGATAGCTTGATCTCCGGCAGTCCAGTCGTTGGGAACGACAGCTCGCCCGATTCATCAGCCGGTGGCGGCGATTCGAGCGTCATCTGCTCCATCAGGCTTGGCGTGCCGAGGGTGGCCTGGGGCGGCGGCTCGTGCCCGTCTACTTCGGGCGCGTCGAACAGCCGGTACGAGGGGCCCGCCGACGGCGCGACGTTCTGCGCCACACGCGGGGCGGCGTACCCGGCGGGCGTCCGCTTCTGCTCGTTCTGGGCGACCTGCATGGTGGGCGGGCGGTTGTCCCACCGGGTGGCGTCGTTGTACATGGCGGCGGCGATCATCTCGTTGGTCAGGCCGGTCGCGCCCGAAAGGTCGGCGTCGTCGAGCAGCGTGGTGAGCGTCGACCGCAGGTGCCTGTAGGCGAGGGTCGTCTGGCCGAACCAGGCGCCGCCGAGGTTGGCCCCCTCGAGCCTGGCGCCCTTGAGCGACGCGCCGCGGAGGTCGGCCCCGCTGAGGTCGGCGCCCCGGAGGTCGGCGCCCGACAGGTCGGCGTGCGCCAGGCGGGCCTCGTGGAGCTGCGCCTTGCGGAGCGACGCGCCCTGCAGCCGCGCCTTCTCGAGCACGCAGAAGTTCATCACGGCGTCGTCGAACACCGCCTTGCGCAGGTCGGCCGGTGGGGCCTCGTCGTCCATGCGGAAGCGGAGGAAGATTGCGTCGTGGAACTCCGCGCCCATGGCGACCAATCCGCGACAGGTGACGTCGGTGAAGTTGGCCCCCTGCGCCGACGCGCCGATGAAGTGAACGTCGGCGAACCGCGCCGCCTCAAAGTCGGCGAGCTGCAGGTTGGCCTGGGTGAGGTCGACCTCTTCTAGGTGGGCGTTCTTCCACCGGCTGCCGGAGAGGTCGGCCGAGCTGAGGTCGGAGTGCTTGAAGCAGCAGCCCTCGAGCCGCGCCTCGCGCAAGAGCGGCCCGCTGAACTCGGCGTAGGCCTCGCGCCAGCGCTTGCCGAGGTCCACCAGCCGGGCGTCGAAGGCGGGTGTGAAGCCGGGGTCGCGTTCGCCGCGGAAATTGAGCGAGTAGAACGGCGCGCCGTCCTGGTACTCGTTCTGCAGCTCGCGCTTGGTGCGGCCCCACTTGGGGGTGCGGTCGGTCGGGTGGAAGTGCACCACCTTCGCGTTCAGCCAGCTGAGGTCGGTCCGCCCCTCGAACGTGCGGTGGGTCAGCTCGCGCATCCCCAGCAGCACGATCAGCGCGATCACCCACTGGCCGGCGTGGGCCAGCCGGTTGCGGCGGAGTGTGAAGGCGCCTCGGGCCGCCAGCACGCTGCCGACCGCCACGTACGCGATCGCCGCGCAGGCGACCGCCTGCACCATCGATTGGGGCATGTCGTGCCGGATCGCGCACTGCCGCCAGACGCTGTACACCGTGATCGGGCCCAGGCCCCACGCCAGCAGCACCGAGAGCAGCGTCTGCGAGACGAACATCCGCGGGCGGTCGCGCAGCTGGCGCCACTGCCAGCGGACCAGGCCGAGCACCATCCAGCCGTGCGTCTTGCGGTCGATCGGCTCGCCGTCGGGGAACACGGCCGGCAGCCGGCCCAGCACGTCCCAGATTCGCTGCAGGTAGACGTGCAGGTAGCAGTAGACGCCGATCACCAGGAACGGGCCGAGCAGGAAGAACAGCTCGCTGGGGGCGTCGACGTCGAACACCGGCAGGCTCACCACACCGTCGTTGGTCAGCAGCTGCAGCTGCGTGGTGCTGATCAGCATCAGCCACACGAACGCGCACCCGCCGACCATCCACATGAAGATCGCCCGGGCGAAGTCGGCCGTGTCGCCGCAGCGGGCGGCCTCTTCGAGCCGCTCGATCGAGATGTTTTCAGGCAGCTCGGCGCCGGTCAGGTCGGTCCCGGCGAGCTGGCCAGCGATCAGGCCCTTGGCGCCGGTTAGCACACAGTCGCGGAGCGACGCCTCGCGGAGTCGGGCGTTGTGCAGCCTGGCGCCGTCGAGCCGGGCGCCGTCGAGCGTCGCGCCGCGGAGGTCGGCCCCCGACAGGTCGGCGCCCGCCAGGATAGCCCCCGAGAGGTCGGCGCAGCGGAGCTGCAGCGGTTGGTCGGGGAACTGGCGTCGGTGCTCGGCGATCGCGTCGGCCCCGCGCAACGCCAGCGGCACATGGAGCGGCTGCGGCGGTCGACCAAAGCGAGGCATGCTAGCGTCCGGTGAGGGCCGTTCGGGACAGAACTAGGGCCGCGGATCGTAGCAGCGAGCCGAGGGCGGAGCCAGGGCGATTGCCGGTTTGCCGAAGCCGGCCGCTGAGCGGAGCCCCCACCGAGCAGCCCACGGCGCCAGCCGTGGGACCGTGCACCGAGCCAGCTCTACATGCTGAAGGCCGCGCCGCCGACTACAAACAAGAACACGATCACCATCATCGGCACAGCCACCAGCAACCCCGCCAGAATCATCGCCCCCAGACCCCTCCAGGCCGAGAACCGATTGACCTCACCGAGGCACTTGCACAACGTCACGAAAGTCCAGATTGCCAGCACCCCTTCGGTGACTTGCCTGATGGCGACCAGGCCTTGCACGCGATCGGGACCAACTTGAAAGACGAGCAGCAGCGCCAGCAGGGTGATCGGCATGGCGAACAGGCTAGGCGTCGTTCCCCACGCGTAGGCGGCGCGGGTTTCGACCAGGTTGGCCCGGCCGCCAATCCAGTGAGCGGTGATTCTCATCAGCCACGCATTGAACAGCCAGAACAGCGGCATGAAGACCAGCCCACCAATAACGGCTCCCACCGTCGTGCCGACAGAGAAGCCGCTGATCGCCTGCAGCTGCGGGTCGGTTGCCGAGTCGGCGGCCCCGCTTAGCCCGGTTGAGAGTCCGGTCATCAGCACAATCGGCAGCACCATGTACCGCGGGTCCGTTTCGACAATCTGCCGGACCGTCGCCCTCGGCTGCGTCCAGATGCTGACCCACGGGTTGAGCGTCCGGCCGGTGAGCGTCGGGTCGAACGGCCGCTCGGGGTCCTCCGCCAGCGGCGCGGCGTATGGGTTGCTCGGCGGGACTTCCCGGATGTACGGGTCTTCTGAGTTCATCGGGAACCGGGGGCGGGGAGGAGGCGGGCGTCGGTGGCCCAATCTAAAGGACGCCGCCACCAGAAGAAAGCTCGCCGCGGCGCATAAAAAACCGAGCCCCGCAAGCGGGGCTCGGCGAATGCTGCACTAGGTTTGTGGCCGCGGGGGCTCTAGACCGTCGCCGGCACCTTCGGGCCCGCTTCGACAACCGCGTTGTCAACGCCACCGGCGTACTTCTTGAAGTTCTCGACGAACAGGCCGGCGAGCTTGGCCGCGGTCTTCTCGTAGGAGTTCTCGCTGGCCCACGCGTTCTTCGGCACCAGGATCTCGTCCGGCACGTTGGGGACGCTGGTCACGACCTCGAGCCCAAAGATCGGGTCGATCTCGGTCGGGGCGTCCTTGATCACGCCGGAGTGGATGGCGTCGACGATCGCCCGGGTGTAGGCGAGCTTCATCCGCTTGCCCGTGCCATAGGCCCCGCCGGCCCAGCCGGTGTTGACCAGCCAGACATTGGCGTTGTGCTTCTTCATCTTGTCGGCCAGGAGCTCGGCGTACTTGCCGGGCTGCCAGACCAGGAACGGGCCGCCGAAGCAGGGCGAGAAGGTCGCCTCGGGCTCGGTGACGCCGACCTCGGTGCCGGCCACCTTGGCGGTGTAGCCGCTGATGAAGTGGTACATGGCGGCCTCCGGGGTCAGCTTGCTGACCGGCGGCAGCACGCCGAACGCGTCGCACGTCAGGAAGATCACGTCGGTCGGGTGCCCGGCCACGCACGGGATCTTCGCGTTGTGGATGAACTCGATCGGGTACGCGCCACGGGTGTTCTGCGTGATCGAGGTGTCGTGGAAGTCGACGTGGTGGGTGTCCTCGTCGTACACGACGTTCTCGAGCACGCTGCCGAACCGCAGGGCCTGGAAGATGTCGGGCTCGCTCTCGGGGGTCAGGTCGATCGCCTTGGCGTAGCAACCACCCTCGATGTTGAAGACGCCGTCGTCGTTCCAGCAGTGCTCGTCGTCGCCGATGAGCCGCCGCTTGGGGTCTGCCGACAGGGTCGTCTTGCCCGTGCCGGACAAGCCGAACAGCAGCGACGACTGCTCGCTGTCCTTGGCGGCCGTGGCCGAGCAGTGCATCGACAGCACGTCCTGGGCGGGCATGAAGTAGTTCATCATCGTGAACACGCCCTTCTTCATCTCGCCGGCGTACTCGGAGCCGAGGATCACCATCTGGCGGCTCTCTAGGTTCACGTCGACGCTGGTCTTGCTGGTCATGCCGCGGGTGTGCTTGTTGGCCGGGAACGCGCCGGCGTTGTAGATCACCACATCGGGCTCGCCGAACTCGGCCAGATCTTCGGCCGAGGGGCGGATCAGCATCGTGTGCATGAACAACGCGTGGTAGGGCCGTTCGCAGATGACGCGAACCTTCAGCCGCGTGGTGGGGTCCCACCCGGCAAACGCGTCGACCACGTACAGCGAGTCACGCGTGTTGAGGTAGTCCTGGGCGCGCTCGAGGTTGGTCTCGAACGTGTCGAGGTCGATCGGCACGTTGATCGAGCCCCACCAGACCTGGTCCTTCGAGGGGGCCTGCTCGACGACACGCTTGTCTTTCGGGCTCCGTCCGGTCTTGGCGCCCGAGTAGGCGACCAGGGCGCCACGGTCGGAGATCACCGAATCGGGCTCGCGACGCAGGGCCTCCTGGTACAGAACGGCCGGCGAAAGATTCCGCTTGACGTTCTGGACGGTGATCCCGTGTTGACTGATGTCGAAGTTTTCCATTGCAGTTTCTCCCTCATAAACCAATGTGTGACGGGGCCGAAGCGGGGCGACTGGCCCGTGGGCCTCTACGATCGGGCCGCAACGATTGGGCCGTAACTGTGCGGAACCGACACGTCCTCTTGTGCGGTCCTGCCCGCCTGGGCGGCTGCTTACCCGGCGATTACCATCTTCCCTAGAGGATTTAGGGCGCGTGAGCGACGGGCCTAACAACCGTGAATGTAACAAAGCGAATGACATGCCGTTAAGGATCTCCGAAGCAGGAAATCGACTTTCAACCGCCACCGGCATCTACGAGCTGATGGACGACCTGGGCCACGCCATGACCGGCCCCGGCGCCGGCAAGATGCGGATGCTGGGGGGAGGCGCCCCCGCCGCCATCCCCGCGGCCCAGGAAGTCTGGCGGCGGCGGCTCGCCGAGCTGCTCGCCGACCCGGACCAGGTCGATCAGGTGTTGGGCGTCTACGACGCGCCGGCCGGCAGCCCCGCCTTCCGCAAGAGTGTTGCGGACTGCTTCCGGCGTGAGCTCGGCTGGGACATCACCGAACAGAACGTCGCGGTCACGGCGGGCGGCCAGGCGGCGTTCTTCCAGCTGTTCACCCTGCTGGGCGACGCTACCCAGCCGATCGCGCTGCCGATTTCGCCCGAGTACATCGGCTACGCCGACCAGGGGACCCAGCCCGGGCTGTTCCGCTCGCACCGCCCCAAGATCGAGGAGATCGGCCCGCACGACTTCAAGTACCACGTCGACTTCGAGAACCTCGACCTCAGCGGCGCGGGCGCCGTCTGCGTGAGCCGGCCCACCAACCCCAGCGGCAACGTGCTGTCCGACCACGAGCTGGCCCGGCTGACCCAGCTCGCCAAGGCCGAGGGCTGCCCGCTGATTGTCGACAACGCCTACGGCCAGCCCTTCCCGGGCGCGATCTTCACCCAGGCGAGCCCGCCGCCGTGGGACCACGACACGATTCTGGTCTACAGCCTGTCGAAGCTCGGCCTGCCCGGCACGCGGACCGGGGTTGTGATCGCGAGCGAGGAGATCGCCCGCCGAGTCGCCGCGATGACCGCCGTCGTGGGCCTGGCCAACAACAACACGGGCCAGGCAATCGTCGGCCCGCTGCTCGACTCCGGCGAGGCGCTCACGCTCAGCCGCGACGTGATCAAGCCGTTCTACCAGGAGCGGGCCAAGCTGGCCCGCGAGATCCTGGCCGAGGCGTTCGGCGACGCGTTCCCGTACCGCGTGCACCTGACCGAGGGGGCGTTCTTCCTGTGGCTCTGGCTCCCCGAACTACCGATCGGTTCCCGCGAGCTGTACGAGCGGCTCAAGCGGCGCGACGTGCTGGTCGTTCCTGGCGACTACTTCTTCTACGGGCTGCCGGAAGGCGACAGCAGCTCTAACGAGTGGCCCCACCGCCGCCAGTGCCTGCGGCTGACGTTCTCGCAGAGCGAACAGACCGTCCGCGAGGCGCTGGAGATTATGGCCGAGGAGCTGAGAGCCCTGCACGGCTAACACAGCCAACTCGGGAGCCGCTGGTTGGCGCCGGTGTTGAAAAGACCGTCGGCAATGAGCCAACGCAAAAGCCCACGGCTCCCGCCGTGGGCTGCTCGGTATCGCTGCTGAGTGGTGACTGGGCCGCGGCTGAAAATCAAACGGGCCCGGGCGACGCTTCCCAATGATGCGTGCCGCCCGGACCCGGTTTTTCCGGGCGACTTAACCCCCGGCGGCGGCAGCGTCTAGCGCCCCCGCCCCGGGTTTGAACGTCGCCCAGGAATTTGATCTCAGGTTGTCAGTCGTGCGCTGCTAGGCGCTCTTGGCCGGCTCGGTGTCGGCGAACAGCTTCGACCGGCCCTCGACGACGTCGTCGGTGACCAGGTAGTTGCTGCCGCGCGGCTGGTCCGGCAGGTCGAACATGATGTCGAGCATCACGCTCTCGATGATCGACCGCAGGCCGCGGGCGCCTGTCTCACGCGAGTGGGCGCGGCGGGCGATGGCCCGGAGCGCTTCGTCGGTGAACTTGAGGTCGGCCTCTTCCATCGAGAACAGGTGCTGGTACTGCTTGGTCAACGCGTTGCGGGGCTCGGTGAGGATCTGCACGAGGGCGTCCTCGGTGAGCGGCCGCAGCGAGCTGACAACCGGCAGCCGGCCCACGAGCTCGGGGATCAGGCCGAATTCGACCAGGTCGTCCGCGGTGACTTCGGCCAGTGCTTCCGTCAGACTCATTTCATCGGTCTGCGCGTGGTCCTGGCTGAAGCCAATCGAGCGCTTGTCCAGGCGTTTGCGAACCACGTCCTCGACGCCGGCGAAGGTGCCGCCGCAGATGAACAGGATGTTCGACGTGTCGATCTGGATGTACTGCTGCTCGGGGTGCTTGCGGCCGCCCTGCGGGGGCACGTTGGCCGTGGTGCCCTCGAGCATCTTCAGCAGCGCCTGCTGAACGCCCTCGCCCGAGACGTCCCGCGTGATGCTGACGTTCTGGCTGGTCTTGCCGATCTTGTCGATCTCGTCGATGTAGAGGATGCCACGCTGGGCGGCCTCGACGTCGAAGTCGGCGGCGTGCAGCAGCTTCAGCAGCAGGTTCTCGACGTCCTCGCCGACGTAGCCGGCCTCGGTCAGGGTCGTGGCGTCGCCGATGGCGAACGGCACGTTGAGGCTGCGGGCGAGCGACTTGGCCAGCAGGGTCTTGCCGCAGCCGGTGGGGCCGACCAGCAGGATGTTGGACTTGTCGATCTCGACCTCGTGCTCGTCCTCGGCCGCCATCAGCCGCTTGTAGTGGCTGTGCACGGCGACCGCCAGAACCCGCTTGGCGGACTCTTGGCCGATGACGTAGTGGTCGAGCTCCGCGACAATCTCACGCGGCGTGGGGACCTTGGAGAATAGCTGCTTGCTCGCGCCGCGCCGCTTCCGCTCCTGATCCAGGATCGACTGGCACAGCTCGATGCACTCGCCGCAGATGTAGACGTCGCCCGGACCTTCCACCAGCGGCCCGACGTCGCGGTAGCTCTTGCGACAGAATGAGCAGAACGCGTTCTTCTTCGAAGTTCCGCCCCGGCGGGCGCCGGTTACTTCTCGTCCAGAGGGCATAAACAACTCCTTTTCCCCGTTACTGCGTATGGCGCGGCCGGTGTGGCCGACGCGCTCCGCGGTTTATCCTGTGGTGCCGCTCGATGTCCGCATCTCGGCAGACACTGTTTGGGCGTCCGACGCCGCGGCCTGGGACCCCTCCGCCGTCTAGCGGGATGGGTCGTTGGGCTTCTTGCGTCCGTTCGCCAAAGCTTTGTCTACCGAGCCGCGACCACACGTCAGGCGGGGCTTCCTTGTCCACGCACTCTTTCGAGCAGTGTTCGCATCTCGGTACGCATCGCTGACCGAATCCGTTCATCGGCTGGGGTGAGTTTCTTTCGCCACAGCGCTTTGCTAGCAACGCAAGGGCTCGCCAGGCGAACCCACCGTCACAGGGCGCCGTGGCCCGCATCACCCGCAGCAGACGAACGGGACAGGTCTCTCTTCGCTTCGGCCAGCAGGGCTTCCATGGTGAGCGGCAGGTCCTCGACCCGCACGCCGCCCTCGAGTTGCCCCGCTAGCGTCGTCTTAATGGTTCGGTATTCCTCGTCGCTTAGCCCACCTTGGGAGTGCAGTTCCCTGAAGTTCGTGAGCATGTCGCTGGCGGTTGGGGTGTCTTCAGCCTCAACATCGCGCAATCTTTTCATCAGCCAAAACAGGCCGCCAGCCGCAGCAAGCACGACCGCAAACAAGAGCGCCGCTTCCGTCACCGGATGAATCGCCATGATCGAATCAAGCACCGTGTCGGACCGCGGCGGGACCATCGGGGATCAACGCCGGGGTCGTGTTGTTCGCATCGCCCCTGGTGGGAGACTCCCTGGACGGGTCCGTGGGTGAGCCCGCCGCGCAGCCGGTCGCCAAGGGGGAGTGTCCGCCGCGTGGCCCACCCCCCGCAATTATGCCGCTGTCGCTGGCCGTAGTCCAGAAAATGCCGCTAGCAGCGTCGTGACCCGGGTATTTTACCCGCCCCTCCTGGATCGCCAAATCGCAATAATTCCGCTGTTTCGGCTCAGGTCCCCGCCAGCCCCGGCCCGCAACCGATAGGACCGGTGGAGGACCGCCGCGCGCGCACCTTATTCCCTAGCCCGTCTGCCGCGGTCCTCCGGAGAACCCCATGACCCGGAAGACCACCCCTACCCGCCGCGGGCCGATACTCTGGCGTCTGCTGACGCTCGTGGCGGTGCTGCTCGCCGCGCCGCGGCCCGCCGCGGCCCAGGGGGCAGGGGAAACGGTCGTGTGGGGGCAGGACGTTTTTGTCATCCCTTATAAGTGGTCGGGCGGCTCGGACCGCGGCTCGGTGCGGGAGGTGGTGCTGTACCTCTCGGAGAACCACGGCGGCGACTGGAAGGAGGTCACCCGCGCCCGGCCCGACGTGCAGTCCTTCATGTACCGCGCGCCGGCCGATGGCGAGTTCTGGTTCGCGATCCGCACTATCGACAACGCCGGCGGCAAGTGGCCCGCCGGTCCGATGCAGCCCGAATTGCGGGTGGTGGTGGACACTCAGCTCCCCAAGGTTCAGATCACGCGGGCCACGCTTACGCCCGAGGGCGGGCTGAGCGTCGAGGCCAACGCCGCCGATCCGCAGCTCGACCCCAACGGGGCGACGATCTCCTACCAGCACCCGGCTACCGGCGCGTGGGTCGATGTGCCGGCGACTGTTGCGCCAGGATTTGCCGGCGCGGCGACCCTCCGCGGCAACGCGGTGCTGCCGCCTGGCACGCGCGGCGTGATGGTGCGTGTCTCGGTGAAAGACAAGGCGGGCAACCCAGCCAACGCCGGCGTGATGGCCACCGCGCCGTACGAGGCGTACCGCGGGGCGCCGGCGTTCGCGGCTTCGACCACAATCGACGGGCGGGGAGGTTGGTCGTCGGCCCCCACGGCGGGCGGCTACAGTGGAGCGGGGCCTTCGATGGGCGCTGCGACGAATGCGCCCGGCCTGCCAGCGGACCCCTTCACCAGCAGCACCGCGTTCGCCCCGGCACCGCCGCCGACCGAGTTCGGCGGCCCGACCGCGCCGCCGACCCAGCCGGCGCCCGCTGCGCAGGTCTGGCGGCCCGACAACACGCCACTGCCAAGCGTCGCCGCGAGCCCGCTGGCGAACGCCCCACCGACGCAGGTCTCCGCGACGCCGTCGACGCTTCCCAACACCCTGCCTTCAAACACCGGGCCTCCCAACACCATGCACTACGCGTCGAGCACGCCGCCGCAGCAACTGCCGGTCGCAGGCGGGGCTCCGACCGGGCCGCCGCGGCTGGTGGTCAACTCCGACCGCTTCGAACTCCAGTACGACCTGCACTCGGTAGGACGCTGGGGCGTGTCGAAGGTGGAGGTGTGGGGCACCGAGGACCGCGGCGCCACCTGGCGGAGGTTCGCGATCGACTCCGACCAGCGCAGCCCGGTGGACGTCCAGGCGCCGGCCGATGGCGTGTACGGATTTGCCATCATCGTGCAGAGCGTCGGCGGGCTTGAACGCCAGCCCCCGCAGGCGGGCGACCAGCCGGACGTGTACGTCGAGGTCGACCGGTCTCGGCCGACCGCCGCGATCACCAGCGCCGTGCAGCCCGATGGCTACTTCGCCGACCACCTGAACCTGGCGTGGCAGGCCGGCGACGCCAACCTGGCCGAGCGGCCGATCTCGCTGCTGTACGCCGCCCAGCCGAGCGGGCCGTGGCTGCCGATCGCCTCGAACCTGCCCAACAGCGGGCGGTACTCCTGGCGGTTGCAGCGGCACCTGCCGGACCGGCTGTTTGTGCGGATCGAGGCCCGCGACACCGCCGGCAACATCGGCGTGGACCAGACGCCACAGCCGGTCGAGATCCGTCTAAGCGAGTCGTCGGGCCGGATCCACCACGCCCGGCCGCTTCACTAGCCGCCCGCGGGCGCGGTAGACTCGCCCCGCAGGGCCCATGGCGGTCCCCTCTCCCCGGATCCCCGCAGCAGGCGGCCCAAGACACGGCCCGGTTGGTTCCTTGGCAAAAAACTCCTCGGCGGTGATCGCGCTCGACTACTTGCTCGCCCCCGAGGCGAGCGAGCTGGGCTCGCTGGTGGTGGTCGCGGGCGACGAGCCGTTTCTCAAACGCGAGGTGATGCAGTCGGTCCGCGGGCGGTTGTCCGCCGACAACGAGCTGGCGTGCAGCGTCTTCGCCGGCCGCGAGTGCGACTGGCGGGACGTTTCCGATTCGCTCACCAGCGTCTCGTTGTTTGGCGGCGCGTCGGCCGCCGTGGTCGAGGACGCCGACACATTTGTCACCCGCTACCGGCCCCAGCTCGAGGACTACGCCGCCAAGGAGAAGCACCCCGGCACGCTGGTGCTCGACGTCAAGCAGTGGCCCGGCAACACCCGGTTGGCGAAGGCCCACGCCGGCAAGGGCGCCCTTATCAAGTGCCAGATCCCCGACCGGGGCGCCGAGCTTGGCGCCTTCCAGCGGTCGGCCAAGAAGTGGCTCGCCCAGCGGGCCGAGAGCACGCACGAGGCGTCGATCGACGCCGGCGCCCTCGACGCGTTGTTCGACCTGCTGCCGTTGAGCCTTGGCGTGATGGACCAGGAGGTGAGCAAGCTGGCCCTGCTCGCCAGCGAGACCAAACGGATCGACGCCGCCCTCGTGCGCGCGCACGTAGGCGGCTGGCGGACCCGCAAGACCTGGGACATGATCGACGCCATCGCCGACGGCGACGCCCGGGGAGCCATCGAGCAGCTCGACCGCCTGCTCCGCGCAGGCGAGCAGCCGATCGGGCTGATGGCCCAGGTCGGGTCCTCGCTGCGGAAGTTCTCGGCGGCGGCTTGCCTGATCGAGCAGGCCGAGGCCGCCGGCCGCCGCACCTCGCTCCGCGACGCGCTCGAGCGGGCCGGCATCATGCGGTTCAAGCTCACCGACGCCGAGCGGCAGTTGAAGCAGATCGGCCGTGGCCGCGCGGCCCAGCTCGACCAGTGGCTGCTCGACTCCGACCTGGCGCTCAAGGGGCACAACAGCACCGCGAACCGCGCCCGCACCGAGCTCGAGCGGCTGATTGTCCGGCTGAGCAAGGCGGCCGACGAGCGCCGCGCCGGTTGAGCCCACTCGCCAGCGGTGCTGGCGCCCGCATCTCGCTGCGGCGCTGGGCGGCAACTGACGTTGCCCGCCGGTCAACGTTGCCTTAACATCCGCGGCCCGTGCTATCAGCCAACCGCGTCTGTTTGGTCTTGCTTCCCATGCCCCGTACCCGCCTGCTCACGTTCGTCTGCCTGTGCCTTGTGATGGGCGCGGGCTGCCAGTCGTCGCTCAAGTCGGTTGCGCGGGCCACCACAGGCCGCCTGGACCCGCCGAACATCGCCGGCCGCGCGCCGACGCCCGAGGCGCCGCCCGCCGGCCCGACGCCGCTCGTCGAGCCGACCCGCGAGGAGGCCTTTGCCTCGGTGCTGGGGGACCTGCAGGAGATCGGCCGCACCCACCCGGAGGCCCAGCGGCAGCTAGTCGCTCAGCTGGACAAGTCCGACCCGGCCCACTGGGACGGCCTCGTGCAGCGGATGAAGTCGGGCCTCGAGTACCGCCAGGAGCTCGCCGGCGAGTCGGCAACGTCGAGCGTGATGCAGACGTCGTCGCAGTCGCCCGCCGCTGCGGGGCAGCACTCGACCACCAACTACGCTTCGCACACGTCGGCCCCGCTGCCTCAGCAGCCCTCGACCTGGCCCGCCACGCCGCAGCTTCCCGGCGCCGCCCCCAGCAACGCCGCCGGCGTGATTCAGCCCGCCAGCCAGATCATCAACAACCCTTACATGCCCGCCGCTACGCAGCCGGCCGCGGGGCAGGGCGCCGAGTCGCGGCGGTTTGACCCGGAACTGACGCAGACCGCCGCCAGCGGCGCGATGTACCAGCAGGGCACCGCCGAGCACCGCTCGGCCCCCTACCCAGTAACCACCCCCTCAACCGCCGCCGCCCAGCCGGTGAGCTTCGCGGCGAGCGCCAGCCAGCCGCCGGCGTCGGACGCCGCGGCCGAGCCGAACACACCCGCCGAGCCAACGACGCCCGCTTCCTGGGACGAGTCGCTGCAGGCGTCAATCGACCAACTGAAAGCCGAACTGCACGACCGCCCCCAGAGCATCGACGAGGCCTACCAGCACGTCCGCCTGCGGCTGCTGCAGCTCGCCGCCGGCAACCCCGACGACGCGGCCTCCGCGGCCCCCGGGCTGACCGCCACCGAGCAGCAGTACTGGTCGCACCAGATGCTGACCATCAGCACGCTGCTCGACAACGAATCGCAGCCGGAGGTCCGCCGCCGCGCCGCGGCCGGCGGCCTGCACCTGCAGCACGCCGTGACCGCCCTCGAGCAGCTCGGCAGCCTGACCGTGGGCCACCTGCGGTTCTGCAAGGAGGTCTACGGTTTCGGGGCCTACGAGCCGCTCAAGCAGGCACGCTTCAAGCCGGGCGAGGAGGTCAAGGTCTATGCCGAGGTCGCCAACTTCAAGACCGTCACCACCGCCGAGGGCGAGCACACGTCGCTCGCCACGAGCTACCGCGTGCTCGACCAGCACGGCTCCCGCGTCGACGGGGGCGAGGTGCCGGTGGTCAACGACTACTGCGCGTCGCGTCGCCGCGACTTCCACATCCAGTACGGCATTACGCTGCCCCGCGCGATCTACCCCGGTGAATACGTGCTCGAGCTGACGCTCACCGACCAGCTCGGCGACAAGATCGGCCACGGCACGATCGACTTCACCATCGGCGCCGACGGCCAGTAGTCCGCACAACCAGCGGGTCGATCGCGAGGTCGGCTACGGCTAAGGTTACGGCTGCTGGGGCTCGTCGTTTTTCGCGTCGCCCTTGTCGTACTCGTCGGTCAGAACCGATGGGCAGACCTCTTTCTCCCCGCACTGGTCGCACACGATGTGGATCAGGTCGGGGCCGCTGAGCCGGAGGTGGTTGACCTCGCAGAGCTTGTAGAGCTCACGCAGGTGGGAGCAGGGCATGGGGTGTTTTCCTTGCGGCTTTGCGAGCCGCTATGAACGGCCGATGCGGGCGTCTTCGTCGTCCTCAAGCAGTCGTGCGGCCTCGCTGTCGAGGTCGTCGAGCTGCCCGTCTCGGACGGCCCAGCAGAACGCCACGACGCCCACACCCGCCAGCAGCAGGGCGACCGGCAGCATGATGTAAACGACCGACATACGTCATCGAGTGAAGGGGAATAAGGGCTAAACGACGCCCCCGATTGTAGCATTCTCGGCCCTGACTCACCTACTCGTTTGCACAACCGCGCGGCAGACTTTTGTCCCCAATTCCGACTTCGATTGATAGGGATAGAAGTCGCGGCCCATCGCCGGCCCCGAGGGCCGCTTGACGCTGCTATAGCAGCCTCTGCCAGATCAGCCTTGCGGTTTGGTCGAGGACTTTCGTCCCCTTCTGCTCGTCTGTGCGGACAAAACGGCGCTGCGGCGCTCGCCACTTGCCCGGATCCGCCGCAGAGGAGCTCCGCGCTACGACTTGATGTTGACCTCCATTGGACCGCGCGTAACCGCCGATTGCCACAACGAAATGTCCAGAAAAGCGGGCCCGTACTCCCACGACGGCCCCGCGGCGACCATTGCCGCTCGACACGCCACCCGGCGTCCGCCTCGCGGCGACGGTTCATGCCCCATCGATTGCCCCGCGCGGTCCCCTTTGCTAGCCTGCCTGCGACGGCGCCCCTAAAAGCAACCCCGCACCCCGCCCAGGCAGACAATGCAATCGGACGAAATACAGCCGAAGGTGTGGGTCGCTTGGTTCTCCGTCGGCTGCATCGCGGCGGCGACGGTGCTGACGTTCGTCGGCTCGTGGCTCACACCCGACGCGAACATGGTGGCCAGCACCATCAGCGACGTCGCCGCGGGGCCGTACGACTGGGTGCAAGACAGCGGCTTCTACATCCTCTCGGCGGGCCTGTTGGCGCTGGCGTACGGCATGTACAACCTGCACACCCAGCGCTGGCACTGGCTGGCGGCGATCGCCACGCTGCCGATCATGGCCGTCGCGGTCACCGTGATGGGGTTCTACCAAGAGTACGGCGACGGCGATCACGAGTCGGGCGAGATCCACATCTATCTGGTGTACGCGTTTGGGTTCGCGTTCTTGGCGCTGCTGCTGTTGTCGATCCCCCACCTGATGACCCACAACAGCTGGTGGCGACCGCTCAACCTGTGGTGGCTGGCCCTCTGGATCGCGGGCGCCGTCTACTACTTCAATATGGGCACCGGCTACGACGGCCTGGTCGAGCGCGCCCTGGGGTTTGCCTACCTCGCCTGGATGTTCCTGCTGGCGTGGCGGTTGGCGATTGAGGGCGGTTCCCCATGGGGCAAGACGGCAGCGACCACCGAGTAGCCATCGCCCGCTCCGCGCTTGCCCGGCCGGGCCCTCACGCACATGCGCCAAACTCGCTTTCCCGGGCGCCGCAGAGAGTCCCCAGGCAGAACAGCCACCCGCGGGTCGCGAGCGCGGCCGCTTGTCGGCGGACCCGCAATCTATACAATTGAGTGTAGATTTAGTCGCACAATGGAATGCGACACCCGGCCGGAGTCGCCCTGCCTGTGGGCCGCTTGCGAAGGGCACATGGGCGAGTGACAGCTCGAGTTTAGGAACGACTATGAAACCGCGAGAACGCCGCGACCCGGTCATCATTCAAGGCGGCATGGGGGTCGCTGTTTCGAGTTGGCGGCTCGCCCGTGCGGTCGCCGAGGCCGGGCAACTGGGGGTCGTGTCGGGCACGGCGCTCGACACCGTGATGGTCCGCCGGCTGCAGCTCGGTGACCCCGGCGGCCACGTCCGCCGGGCGCTCGCGGAGTTCCCCTACCCGGCGATGGCGAGGAAAGTCCTCGACCGCTGCTACGTCGAGGGCGGCTTGGCCAACGGTGCGCCCTTCGTGCGGACCACGGTGCTGCCGCACGAGCCGTCCCAAGACGAGCTCGAGCTAGTGGTGGTCGGCAACTTTGTCGAGGTCTTCCTCGCCAAAGAGGACCACGACGGCCTCGTCGGCGTCAACTACCTCGAGAAGATCCAGACGCCGACGCTCGCCTCGCTGTTCGGCGTCATGCTGGCCGGCGTCGACTACGTGCTGATGGGCGCCGGCATCCCGCGGCTGATCCCCGGCATACTCGACAGCCTGCGGGATGGGCGGCCGGTCGAGCTGCCGCTGCAGGTCGACGGCGCCCAGGACGGCGACGAGTTCGTCTGCCGTTTCGACCCAATGAGCTTCGGCGGCGGGCAGATCCCGTGGCTGAACCGCCCCAAGTTCTTGGCGATCGTCTCGTCGGCGCCGCTCGCGACGATGCTCTGCCGCAAGTCGAATGGCGAGGTCGACGGCTTTGTCATCGAGGGCCCAACCGCCGGTGGCCACAACGCGCCGCCGCGCGGCAGGGCGTCGCTCAACGAACGCGGCGAGCCGATCTACGGCCCGCGCGACGCCGTCGACCTGAAGGCGATCGCCGCCCTCGGCCTGCCGTTCTGGCTGGCCGGCTCCTACGGCTCGCCCGACGGCGTAAAGCGGGCGCTCGAGCTGGGCGCCAGCGGCGTGCAGGTCGGCACGGCGTTCGCCTACTGCCGCGAGTCGGGCTTCCTCGACGTGATCCGCCACGACGTGATCGAGGCGTCTCGCCGCGGCGAGACCGACCTCGTGACCGACCCACTCGCCTCGCCGACCGGGTTCCCGATCAAGGTGCTGCAGGTTGAGGGCTCGATGTCGGACGAAGCCCTGTGCGAGCAACGCAACCGCGTGTGCGACCTCGGCTACCTGCGGCACGCCTACCGCAAGGAGGACGGCACGCTCGGCTGGCGTTGCCCCGGCGAGCCGGTCCCGGCGTACCTCAAGAAGGGGGGCCGGCAGGAAGAGACCGTCGGCCGCAAGTGCGTCTGCAACGGGCTGCTGGCGTGCGTCGGCCTGGAGCAGCGGCGCGGCGGCGGGCGGCACGAGCTGCCGCTCGTGACCAGCGGCGCCGACGTCGCCCACGTCGACCAGTTCCTCCGCGCGGACAAGTCGAGCTACTCGGCCGCCGACGTGATCGAGAATCTGCTAACCGGCGTGCGGGCGGAGCCGCTGCAACCGGCCTGAGCGGCAGGGGACAACCTCCGCCTCAGTCGACCTCGCACAGCGGCACGATCGGGCCGGACGAATCAATCAGCTGCTCGATCGTCACCCCGCCCAGCGACGCCTCGATCGCGGCGTAGGTCCTGTCGAGCTCGGTGTGCAGCGGGCAGAGCTTCTTGTGCGTGGTGAGCCCCAGCGGGCACTTGGTAATCCGCTCGACCGGCGCGACCGAGTTAACTACGTCCAGCATGGTCAGCGTCTCGGTAGGGCGGGCGAGCTCGTACCCGCCGCCGGGCCCCGGCCGCGACCGGGCGATGCCACACGCGCACAGGTCCTGCAGCACCCGCGTCAGGTACCGGCGGGGCACCTTGGTCTGCCCCGCCAGCGCGTCCGCCGACAGCGGCGCGTCCGGCGAGTTCCCCATGCAGGCCACGGCGCGGAGGGCGTATTCAGCGGTCTTGGAGAGCATCGCGGGCGGGAGGGGGGACGGTGGCAGCGTGAGAGCGTGGAAGCACGAACCGTGATTCTACACCATCGTGTGTCGCTGCCTGCAGTTGGGCGCCGCGTATTGCCTTTGCTGGCGTCTTAGTGGGTTGCCGAGATCGACTCGCCGCCGGTAGTCGTTCCGCAGCGGCCAGATTTCATGCTCGCCCGCGGCGGCGGGTGAACCTACCAAAGGTTGCGGCCGAAAAAGCATGCCTACACCCGCTGTCGGGTGCAGGCATGGCATGGCGTCCGACTATCGAATGCGACGCAGGGCGATTCCGACCATCCCTGTGAGGCCAAGCAAAGCAAACGTAGTAGGCTCTGGAACGATCGCGTCGGCGTTTGTCATGACCGACGGGTAGAACTCGGTAGCGATGGGGGACGCGTCTTCGTTGTAAAAGAGCACAGTATCGGCTGAATCGGTATCGCCAACCGCCGTAAGTAGGAACGTCATCAGGTTGTTGGAGTCCGCCTGCACAAATGCCGTCACGGCCGGGCCGAAGAAGTCGACTACGTCACCGGAACTGCCAACCGGGAAGGCAACCTGGCCCAGGAACACCAGCGCGGCGTCGTCCACCAGGTTGTCGGTCAGGTCGTCGGTCACGTAGGAGACCGTCGAGTAGGCGTCGGTCTGTACGATGTCTTCGCCGGTAGCACCATCGGGTACGCCCCACAGCTGGATGCTCTCGAGGGCATCGAAGTTGTTGCCTGCGGCGGTGCGTTCGATGTCGAATCGGACAGAAGCTTGCATCACCGGATCGCTGAACGCGTAGCCGCTGAACTGGGCGACGCCAATGCGGTCGGTGCCGACCTCACCAGCCGAGTTTTTTACGAGGATGCGGTTCTCGGTAGTGGTGTCGGAGCGTACCAGCGTCCAATCGTCGCCGTCGTCGAGAGTCGTGATGACCTCGGCCCGTGCTGTGCCGCCAATCGCCGTCAGTGCCAGCAAGCCGGCAATGGCTGTCAGTGTGTGTCGCATGAAGCTACCCTTCTGAGATCTGAGATGAAGTTTCAAGAGCCAATAAGGAAGACAAGTAGGAGACGCCCAACGTGTGGTCGTGCGCCGCCGTGGGGCTGCCGACCCCATTTGGGATCGCAGCAAGTGGGGGCCTCTACCGCGAACGCGGGATAGAGCTGCCGCCTACCCAGCGATAGCCAATTGACGGAGTAATTCTGTAAAGAACTGACCAAAATCGCCTAAATCACCTGATTTTCGCGGAAATGGGTCCTGTGGCGTACCGAGAACTACCGGCCGCTGACGGACGACACGTCGTTTGCGGCCCGACAGCCGCGTGGCTCTAGACCCCGGCTCCGAACCCGGCCCGGCGACGCGTGCCGGCCTAAGAGTTCGCTTGCCCGGCTACGCCGCGGGCCGCGCGGCATTTCAGCACGTTCACCACCGCGACGGGGGCAGATGGTCGAGGCGACCGGCGACAGTAGCACGACGCACTGCGTCGTGAACTCTTGGCGTTGCCCTCGGTTGGATGCCTGCGCTCTTGGCGGCCTCGCTCGAAGCCGCTTGGAGAGTGGCGCCACCACGGCTGTTCAGAACCGTCTACAGATCATCCATGCCCGTGACATTCGTCACCAGCGCCCGCAGCTTGCGGCGGAGGACGGCGTAGCTGAAGAACCGCTTGCTGAGCTCGTAGTTCTTCTCGACCATCGCCTGGCGGTACTTGCGGTCGTCGATCACGCGGCGGACCTCGTCGACCGTGTCGCGGGTCATGTAGCCGTTCATCGTGATCACCTCAAAGCCGCGGGGCTCGATGTCCGACACGAAGATCGAGTACCGGTTCACCAGCACCGGCTTGCGGTAGTAGAAGGCCTCGATCAGGGCGTTGCCGAAGCCCTCGTACAGGCTCGGGTAGGTGATGAAGTCGGCGTGCAGGTAGGCGTCGGCCAGCAGGTAGACTTTCTCGCCGTTGGCGTTGACGCCGCGCTCCTCGCCGATGCGGTCGGGGATGAACCGCAGGTCGACCCCCTGCTGGTCGGCCATCTCACGCAGGGCGTTAAGGTACTCGTGACCCTCGTCGCCCGATTCGTGGGAAATGACCAGCTTGCACTTGGGGTTGCCGAGCTGCTTGATCAGCGAGATCGCGTGCTCGATGCCCTTACGTGGCACGACGCGGGTCGGCTGCAGGAACAGGATGTCGTCCGGCGCGAGGCCGACCGACTCGCGGAAGTCGCTGTTGAAGTCGTCGAGCCCGGGGGGCGGGGTCTCGAAATCCAGCACGTTGGGCACCAGCACGCTCGACACGCCGCGGCGGTGTGACAGGGCGCGCTGCGCCTCGGAGTTGATCGTGACGTGCTGGATCGACGGGATCGTGCAGGGGAACGCCATCCGCAGGAGGTCGCCCGCGGCGTTCACGGCGAAGCGGTCGCGCTCCCAGTAGAAGTCGTGGTGGTGGGCGATGGTCGGGAAGTTGGTCTCGGCAATGAACGTGCTGATCGCCACGCCCAGCGGGATGTTCATCGGGATGCACAGCGCGTTCTGGACGATCAGGATCTCGATGTCGAAGTGCCGCACAAACTCGTAGATCGACCGCTTGAGGTGCTCGGCCAGGGCGAAGATCCGGCGGGTCACCTCGGGGTCGCGGGTCGAGACGCCGAACACGCGGTCGTTCACCCACTGGATATCGAGGTGCCCGAAGTACGCGTGCGGCACCAGCATGCTGACCGACGGGTCGGTGTCGAGCTTGCCGGCGAACCAGAAGCTGGTGTGGCGGTGGTGCCAGAGCACCTTGGCCCACTTGGCGGCCTCGAGCGAGACGCCGTCGGTCCCCGCGAAGCGGGTCCCGATGAATCCAATCCGGTGACCGGGCGTTATTGATTTGGTGGGCATGGCGGTGCGGGTGGGTCAGGCAGGCGGGATGACGAACAGCCTGCCCTCCGCCAGGGCGACCAGACGCCGGTCTACTCGCAAAATGTACTTCTCTAGGGGCGGTCGGCAAGCGACAAAATCGGCATTATCTGTCGCAGGTCCGTTACAACCGCGTCTGGGCGGCGGTCGCCGACCAACGGATCGCCCTCCCGCAGCCGCAGCGAGCGGGCGTCGCCGGCAAACAGGGCGGTGCGGAAGCCGACCGCCGCCGCGGGCGCGACGTCATTCCGCATGTCGTTGCCGACGTACAGCGTTTCCGCGGGGCGGATTCCCCGCTGGTGGAGCAATTCGGTCGCCCGCTCGTACAGGAACCGGCCCGGCTTGGCCTCGCGGTGCGCGAACGACCAGACACACAGGTCATCGGCGATGCCCAGCACGTCCCACTCTCCGCCGGCCAGCACGGCCAACGCCGGCGGCGTGAAGAACTGGGCGTTGCTGACGACGCCCATCGTGACGCCGGCTTGTTGCAGTGCATTGAGCGTCTCCTCAAGTCCGGGCATCGGCCAGATTGGGTTGACGCGGCACTCATACTCGACCGACAGCCGCTCGATGTCGACCGCACCGGTGTCGATCGTTGGCAGCCCAGTGTTTGGCAGCACGGTGGCGAGCGTCTCGCGCCAGATGTCGCGGATCTCGACCTCGGGGAACTCGCTGGCCGACGCCGCGTGGCTGCGGGCGATGGCGGCGCGGAGCTCTTGGACGATCGCCTCGCCGTCGGCGGGCGGCTCGAGGCCGCAGGCCGCGATCGCCTGGCGGGCGGCCTCGCCGTGCGAGGCGCCGCTCGTCAGCGAGATGTCGCCCGACCCGCTGATCAGCAGCGTGCCGTAGACGTCGAACACGACCGCGCGGACGCCGTCGAGCGTGGGCAGCACCGGCTCGACGCCGGTTGGCTGGGGGGCGAGGGGGTGGCTGAGTTGCTGAATCCGTTCGGCGAGCTGGTTCATGGTTCCAGCCGCACCGGGAACAGGCGGTCGAGCCGCAGGAACGACCGCAGGATGTGCTCGCCGTCGGGGAGCGAGTCGATCCTGTCGCCCCCGGTTTTGTTGTCAGGGGCGTCGGCCCAGATCGCGGTGTAGATCTCCGACAGCCTTCGGCCGACCGCGGCGGGCGAGAACTGCTTGCGGACGCAGGCGGCGTTCTCCGCGACCGGCTGGCCCTCGGCGGCCACGCCTGAGAGGCGGTCGGCGAGCCCGGGGTTGAGCTGCTCCATTTCTTGGCGGGCGGACTCGGGGTTGGCCGTCACGTGGCGGATCACGTCGGCCTGGAACCGGCGGGGCAGGGCGGCGAAGTCGACGTCCGGGCCGTAGGTCCAGCCCTCGGTCGGGTTTTCGGGGACCGGGGCGCCAAAGTCGCGGCACGCCCAGCTGTGCAGGTCGAGCACCTCTTCGCGGGCGGCGTCGAGGTCGATCCAGCCGCCGGGGACCAGCAGCCGGTCGGTCAAACCGCCGAGCCGAAGTCCGTGCTCGGTGAAGTCGGACGTGATGCGTCCCAGGTTGCGGCCGATCAGCGGGCGGTCGACCAGCCACGCCTCGAGGAACACCATGCCGAACCCCTCGGCGACGCTGGTCGTGATGATGGCGTCGCTGGCGGCCAGTGCGTCGTAGAACTCGACGTCCCGGCCCTGGCGGGAGAGCGGGTCGCCGATGCCGAGCAGGCAGGGCAGCTGGAGCTCCTCGGCCAGCTCGCACCAGTCGTCGTACGAGATCCGCTCCGCCGGGTTGACCGGCGCCAGCGTTAGCGCGTGGCACACGCCCGGGCCGGCCAGCGCGCTGTACAGCAGCAGCTCGCCGACGTTCTTGCGGCGGATGCCCCGCACCGGGTAGACCACCAGCCGCGTGTCCTCGGAGATGCCGAGCTGGCGGCAGACCCGCGGGCGGGCCTCGTCGCGGGGCGGCAGGCCGTGGAACTCGATCACCGGGTTGGACAGCAGGTGCAGCCGCTCCGGGTCGACCCCGGCGCCGAGCAGGATCTTGTGGTCGCGGCCGTTGAGCGTGGCGTAGTGCATGCCGGACGCGGATGGGTACAGCCGCTCGGCCAGCTCGGCCGGGCTCTGCGACCCGGTCGCCCGCATCAGGTGGCGGTAGTTGGACGGGCGGAAGTCCTCGGCAAAGTCGTGCAGCTGCAGCAACTGCCGGTACCCGCGCTGCGCCAACAGCCGCAGCGCGTCCGGCAGCGAGGCGTTCTTGCCGAGCGCGAAGTTGTGCGAGTGCAGCAGCGTGTCGTCGGGCGTGAAGCCGACGCCCCGCAGCACCCCGTCGACCGCGTCGGCGAGCCCGGGACCGTCGCAGTGGATGGCGTCGTCGTACTCGAGCTCTTGGGCCGCTAGCAGCCGGACCGGGAACGGGGGCTCGCCCTCCCACTCGCTCCGCTTCCACACCGAGGAGGGCCAGTCTTCCTTGCGCCCGCTGTACAGCAGGGCCACCTCGTCCGGCCGCTGCCCGTCGGGCAGCGTCGCCAACGCGTGAAGGTGGTTGAGAATCGCCTGGGAAACCCCGCCGCGATTCAAATGGTAGTGGAGGATCGCTAACTTCATGGAGGTCGCAATGGTTGGGCGGCTGTCAGCGTAGCTTAGCAAATCTGGCCGCCGGGCGCCCCGGGGAGGCGGCGATCGGGCCGGCGGGGTTTTGTCCCTCCGTTTGCGAAGGCCAGTGCCGGTCGCGGGGGCGTTTCACGCTGCGATAGCAGTCTCGGCGGGTTCTCGCTGCCGCCTAGGGTTTTGTCCGAATAATCGAGCGGAGGGGACAAAACCCCCGATCGAACCTTTCCCTACAGCCACCTCCCAGCAACCTCCGGCAGCAGGTCCCGCCGCGCCAGCGCGCAGCGGCCCCCAAACTGCCGGCTTCCGTCGGCAGCTAGCGGGTATGCAATCGGGAGCGCGCCAACGAGCACGCCGCCTTGTCCCTCTATTGGACCGCGCTGGGTGGCATTTATCGACAAAGAAGCCGGGATCAGTCCCCTGATTGCGACGCGGTGGTCCCCCACCGCGAGCGGGCCGCGCGGCAGGGATCAGAACCGCCAAGACGCCAAGTCGCCAAGAAGCAGGCGGCGAACCTAAAACGCGCCCCGCGCTGGCAAATTCCCGCCGGTTGCCGGCGCCATTTACAAACCACGACGGCACAACGGCCACGACGCACGCCACGGGGCGCCATCCGTACGTCGTGCTCTTTGTGTCGATGTGGCGCTTGCCAAACCTCTGAGAGGACAAACGGGGGGCAAACGGGGACGGGTCCAATACTGTTCGCGGTCGACCGATTGGCATTGGTCGAGCGCCAAGGCGTGGCGCGACGGGTCGGTAGACCCACTGCCCATCTGTCGGCAGAGCGTCCCGCCGCTGACAGTCACAGACGAATCAGCCGGTCGATCGTTGATGACGCGGCCCGACTGATCTACCGGTGCGTTAAGGCATGCCCACGCGAGCGTGGGCATGGCACCTTACGCCGTTAACCCTCTGAGTTGGTTAGCGGTTTGTACTTGCAGTTTGGTCGCCTTGAGGATTTTGGGCGGTGTG
>NZ_SJPO01000020.1 GCF_007859935.1 Posidoniimonas polymericola
CCGCCCAAAATCCTCAAGGCGACCAAACTGCAAGTACAAACCGCTAACCAACTCAGAGGGTTAACGGCGTAAGGTGGCACCCCAGTAGGCATTTTTTGCGGGCGGTTGTCACAACCTCGGTCAGACTCGGGACCCCCGAACCGGCACCGGCTTCATCGACCTGCGCGTCATCCACTGCGACCCCTCCCAGCGATCCCGCAGCTCACCGAGCCGAGAGTTCCCGCTTCGAAGAAACGTGGCTGCCTGGGAGCCCCGCTACTCCATCCACCCCAGCACGTCCCGCGCGACGCACCACCGCGGGCCGGTCTCGCGGGCGCCGCGGCCGAGGATCCACTTGTCGTACAGCCGGGCGATGGTCTGGTCGGCCTGCTTCAAGCGGATCCAGGCGGCCAGCAGCTCGCTCCACTCCGGGTCGCCACGCGGCAGCGCGAACGCCACCTGCCCGCGGACCTGCGGCGCGGGGATCGCCACGTCGTACTGCGGGTACAGGATCGTGTGGGCGTAGCCCCCCTCGGCGCTCATGATCAGCCCGTCGTACGGTTCGGCCGTGGCGTCGTCGGACGGCTCGAAGAACTCGAGCGGCGACTCGACCACCGTGAGCTGCGCGTCGGGCAGGCGGCGGCGGATCGTCTCGGCGACACGCCTCCCCAGGATCGCCAGGCGGAGGTCCCGCGCGGCGGCCACGTCGTCCCAGCTCTCGAACTCCGCGCGGCGGTGGTCCTTGACCACGACCGACGCGGTCACCGTCATGTACGGCAGCGAGAACGCGCCATTGGCGAGCCGCTTGGCGTTGAGCAGCAGGCCGCCGATGGCGATGTCGATCTCGCCGCGGGAGAGCTGCTCGCCGCGGGTCTCGTAGGTCCACGGCACGAACTCGAGCCCGACGCCCAGCTCGTCGGCCAGCGTGTGCATCAGCGCCACGTCGAGCCCCACCAGTTCGCCCTCGTGGTTGAAGAACGAGAACGGCGTCATCTTCGGGTGGTAGCCGACCCGGATCACGCCGTCGGCCAGGATCCGCTCGAGCCGCGGGCCGGGCGTGGCGGGTGATTCTGCCTCGGCTGCGGGCGGATCGGTGACGACCGTCGCCGCCACGTCCGACGCGACCCGCATCTGCGTGAGGGTCTGCTGCGCGATGTCGTTCTCGCCGATCAGCCGTGCGAAGCCGATCCGGGCGGCCGGCAACGACGCCGCCAGCAGCACCACCACAACGACGGCGGTCGTGGCCGCCTTGCGGACGCTGACCGTCAGCGTGCCGGTCGCCGCGCAGGTGGCGATCAGGGTGAACGAGAACAGGTTCATCACCGCCAGCAGCGTCGCGAACCAGCCGTTCACTACGCCGGTCACCACGTACAGCTGGTACATGTCCGACGGGATCCGCATCTGGTCCAGCAGGAACGGCAGCGCCAGGTCGACCCCGCCGAACAGCGACAGCACGCCCATCACCGAGAACATCGGGTAGTCTGTGAGCGCGACGTCGTTGCCGGTGTACCAGCCGGCGAACAGCACGAACGCCAGCGTCAGGAGCTTGCCGAGGTTCGGGAAGTTGAACGAGATCGGGATCAGCACCTCGATGAAGTTGTCGGTGTCGGCGGTTCGCATGCCGCGGTCCTGGAACAGCAGCTTCCCCTGCTCGACCAACAGCGGCAGCACGACAAACAGGTTGCCGGTCGCGAAGCCGGTGATCAGCGCCGCGCGCGACGCCCGCAGCACCTCGGTGTAGCGGAACGGCGTCACCACCGCCACGATGCCCGGCATCACCACGAAGGTCAGCACCAGGGTCATCAGCACGAAGCTGCCGATGAACACCTGCAGCCGGCCAAACTCCTCGATGGTCATCGTGCCGGCGGCGTTGGCGGCGATCGCGAACAGGCCGAACGGCGCCAGCCGGATCACCATCACCGCCACCCGCGTCAGCGCGGCAGAGGTCACCTCGAGCATGTCCAGGAGGCCCCGCTTGCGTTCGGGCGAGACCGAGATCAGCCCAATGCCGGTCGCCACGCTGAACACCGCCACCGCCGGCACCACGGTCTGGGCCATCGAGCGGAACGGGTTCACCGGGATGTACGGCCCGACGAAGTCGAACGGCTTAACCTCGGTCAGGCTCGGCGAGAAGAAGGCGCCCGCCTCGATCGAGGGGAACGCCAGCGGCGTGAGGAACACGAACCCGAGCGCCAGCCCCCACGACGCCAGCAGCACCACTCCTGCGGTCACCGCCAGCCGTTTCGCCTTCTGGGCGTCGAGCGCGCCGATCCCGCCGATCAGCGAAGCCACCATGTACGGCAGGATCGCCATCTGCAACAGGCCGATGTACGTCTTGCCGACAATCCCCGGCCAGGCGACCGCCTCACCGAACAGCAGGCCGCACAGCACGCCGGCTGCGAGGCCGACCACGATCCGCGCAGAGAGATTCAGGCGGACAATCTTCTTGAGTTGGGGCTTCTTGAGTCGGGGCATGTCGCGTGGGGTCGTTCATGTCGCGCCTGTCGAAGTCCGTACGCCGCTGCCGCGGGTGAGTCTGCATGGTCCAACCGCCGCGCATTCTTGCGGATCTGGCCCGGCTTGTCAGCACTGGTTTGCTGCAAGCAGCCGAGCTGGGCCGCCCCCGACCAGTTTGCGCGCTACGCACGCAGCGGTTTCGAGAGAGAATCGCCATTCGGCCCGCTGATAGTATCCCTGGTTCTCCGAACCAGGAATTAGCTGCTCGCAAGATAGCGCAGAACTCGGTGTCCCGTGCGACAAGAGGCAATCGAGCCGCAAGCGTTCATCAACGCCGCAAAACCTCTTGGGCTGCGCCCACCGACAATCGTTCGAATGAGTCGACACGCGGCCGGGCCGTGGTGCGAACGACTGTCGGTGCTACCCGCTGATAGTATCGCTGGTTCTCCGAACCAGGAATTCCCGGTTCGGAGAACCGGGGGTACATTGGTGTTTCTTCAGTAGCTTCGATGCAGTAGTCGAAAAAGCAGGAGACGCGATGGGTAGCCTAGAAGACCTCGTGGCGAGAATATCTGGACCGGTGCCGGAGGGGTACTTGCAGTACTTGCGATTTAATTCGGCCGACGCAGTTTCGGAGCAAGGTTTTGATCCAACTACCCTGCTAGTGCTGAATCTCGAACTCACCGATCTCGAGGATACGGAAGAGCACCGCAAGCGATTCTTCTTGACGGGCGACGGGTGTGGCAATTACTTGTTCGTTGTTGGCGATGACCCGGCCGAAGTTGTGCACCTCTGGGATCACGATCCACTCGGCATTGTCAGCACGGACGAGTCGCTGTCGGATTTCTTGCCGACCGCGGAGCAGCAGTGCCGGATTGACTGGCCGCCCAACGAAGGCGATCTCTACATCTGCCGCACTTCACGTTACGGAGAGTCAATTCTCGACCCGATTCCGATCGAGGAGTGGATTGCTGCGGTTGACGCCACCGAGGGCATCCGCCACCAGGGTTATAGTGAGGGGAAGAACCCGTTCACTGGCGTCGTTGTTCGATTTGATGAACAGGGGTTCTCATTGATCGGTGAGGGCGGTGCAAGAAACAGTGCGCGCTGGTATCACGGGAGAGTAATGCTCAGAGACACTCCCGGCAATCGACAGCTTGCTGAGTCGTTGGCGGTCAAGCTCGCAGCACGCGTTATTGGCGCCGACTGACTTTCCCGGCCCCGTAGCAGAGCGTTGAAGGTGAATTACTCAATCTGCTTCCTGAACCGCCCAATGCTCACCGAGAGCACCACCACGCAGCAGAGCACCAACCCCGTCACCGAGGGGATCAGGTCCAGCAGGCCCGCGCCGCGGAGGATCACGCCGCGGAGGATCTCAATAAAGTACGTCACCGGGATCAGGAACGACAGGCCGTAGATCGGCAGCGGCATCTCGCTGCGCGGGAACACGAAGCCCGACAAGAGCACCGAGGGCAGCATCACCACGAAGGCGAACTGCACCGCCTCGACCTGGGTGCGGGCGATGGTCGACACCAAGAGCCCCAGCCCGAGCGAGGTGACCATGAACAGCATCGCCAACGCCACCAGCAGCACCGCGTCGCCCCGGATAGGGACACCGAACACGTAGATCATCACCACCAGGACCAAGAGGGTCTCGAACAACCCGACCACGGCGTACGGCGTCAGCTTGCCGAGCAGCAGGCCGGCCCGGCTGACCGGCGTGACGAACAGCTGCTCGAGGGTGCCGAGCTCGCGCTCGCGGACCACGGCGAACGAGGTGAGGAACAGCGTCACCAACTGCAGGATGATCCCTACCAGGCCGGGCACAAAGAAGTACGCGCTCTCGAGATCAGGGTTGTAGAGCAGCCGGGTGCGGACGTCGATCGGCAGGGCGCCCTGCCCTGTCGGGTCGCGCGACGGCGCGACGCCGAGCGCCTCGCCGCGGCCGCGGGCCAGGTTGATCGACATGTCGAGGCCCAGGAGCTGCGCGGTCGACCTCGCGGTGGTGGCGATCTGCGAGTCGCTGCCGTCGATCAGCACCTGCACGGCGGCCTGCTCGCCGCGGATCAGCCGGTCGCTGTAGTCGGGCGGGATGATCAAGCCCGCCTGCGCGACGCCGGCCCGCAGCGCCTGGTAGAACTCGTCGTCACCCGTCACCTTGCGGACCAGGCGGAACCGACGCGTGTTGACCATCCGCGCGACCAGCTCGCGCGACGCCGCCCGGCCGTCGAGGTCGTGCACGACCAGCGGGATGTTCTCGATCTGCGTGTTGATGGCGTAGCCGAAGATGATGGTCTGCATCACCGGCACCACCAGCATGAAGAAGATGGTCGACGGCTGGCGGCGGATGTGGGCGAACTCCTTGACCAGCACCGCCCACAGCCCGTGCAGCGGCGACGCGACCCGCTTGCTGACCCCCTCGCCGTTGGTCGGCGTCGGCGGGGGTGGCGTTGGCTCTAGTGATTCTTCTTCCGCGGGCGACGGCGCCTCGGTGAGTTGGTCGGGCAGCGAGTCGTTGTCGGCCCGCTGCGTCAGCGTGACGAACACGTCCTCGAGGCTGGGCGCAATCTCGCGGACCTCGACCTTGGACGGGTCCACGCCGAGCGGCTCGAGCAGCTCCTCGGGCCCGCGGTCCTGATCGACCAAGAGGTGGATCGCCTCGCCAAAGATCGTGGCGTCGCGGACCCCCTCCTGCTCGCGGAGCCGCGACATCAGCCGCGCCGGGTGCTCCGCCCGCAGCTCGTAGCGTCGCGCGTCGTCGGGCGTGACCTCGGGCAGCTGCTTCAGCTCGTCGGGCTTGCCGAGCACCAGCAGCCGCGACAGGTAGATGTAGCCGACCGAGGTGCACCGCTCGGCCTCGTCCATGTAGTGGGTGGTGACGAACAGTGTGACCCCCTGGGCCGACAGTTCGTACAGCAGGTCCCACAGCTGGCGCCGCGCGACCGGGTCGATGCCGGCGGTCGGCTCGTCGAGGAATAGCAGCTCCGGCTCGTGCACCAGCGCGCACGCCAGCGCCAGCCGCTGCTTCCACCCGCCCGACAGCGTGCCGGCGAGCTGGTCGACGCGGTCGCCGATGCCGGTCAGCTCGAGCAGCTCGGTCAGCCGCTCGCGGATCCGCTCGGGCGTCAGGCCGTAGACGCGGCCGTAGAACTCGATGTTCTCCCGCACGGTGAGGTCGGCGTACAGGCTGAACGCCTGCGACATGTAGCCGACGCGGCGCTTGATCTGCTCGGCCTCCAAGCCGACATCGCGGCCCAGCACGGCGGCCGTCCCCTCGCTGGCGGGCAGGATGCCCAGCAGCATGCGGATGATTGTGCTCTTGCCGCTGCCGTTGGGGCCGAGCAGCCCAAAGATGGCCGACCGGCGCACCTGGAAGCTGACGTCCCGCACGGCGACCAAATCGCCAAACCGCCGACCGAGCCCCTGGGCGTCGATCACGAGTGGCTGGTTGTCGGCGGGGTCGGGCATGGACTACAGGTCAGCGTCGTTTGACGGAGGAGGAGCTGCGCTCCGCTAGTTTCTTTACCCCCTCTCCTAACCTCTCCCCCTTCTGGGGAGAGGGACTCACTCCTCGTTGTTCTTGTCGAGCCACACGTCGGCGGTTACGCCGGGGCGTAGCCGCTTGTGGTCGCCGGGCAGCAGCGCCTTGATGCGGTACACCAGCTTTGCGCGGTCCTCGGGCGTCTGCACGTTGCCGGGCGTGAACTCGGCCTGCCGCGCGACGAAGATCAGCTCGGCGTCGAAGCTGTCGTCGGGCAGGCTGTCGACCGTCACCCGCAAATGCTGGCCGACCGCCAGGTCCATCCGCCGCTGCGGCACGTACGCGCGGACCCAGTACTTGCTGGTGTCGAGCACCGACATGAACGGCGCCCCGGGCGAGGTCAGGTCGCCCGGCTCGAGGTCGAGCGCCTCGACCACGCCGTCGACGGGGGAGAACACCTTCAGTTCTTCGAGCCGCCGGTCGATCGCCTCGAGCGACGCCTGCGCCGCGTCGCGGGCCGCCTTGGCCTGGGCGATCTCCTCGTCGCGGAAGCCCTGCTGCGCGAGGGCGAGCGCCTCGTTGGCCTCGGTGAGTTGGGCCTCGGCTTCTTGGATCTCTTCTTCACGGGTGCCGATCTCTAGCAGCTCGAGCTCCTGCTGCCGCACGCGGGCCTGGTTGTTGGCGGCGGTCTGCTGCTCGACCGCGGTGTCGAGCTCCTCCTGGGTCGCCGCGCCGCGTTCGGCGATTGCCTCGATGCGTTTGAGGTTGCGGTCGGTGAGTCGCAGCTCGGCCTCGGCCTGCGCGAGCCGCGCCCGGGCGGCGCCGATCTCCTGCGGCCGGGGCCCGGTGCGGAGCTTCTTGAGGTAGGCGGACAGGCGGTCGACCCGCGCGGCGGCCTGGGCGACTTCTTCGGGCCGCAGCCCGGCGGTCAGCTTGTCGAACTCGGCCTGGCGGGCGGCCAGGTCCGCGGCCGCGGCGGCGCGTTGTTCCTTGAGGTCGTACGGCTCGAGCCGCACCAGCAGCTGGCCCTTGGTGACGCGGTCGCCCTCTTCAACCAGCACCTCGGCGACCCGCCCACCTACCCGTGACCCGAGCCGCACGTCCTCGGCCTCAACAAACCCAGAGACGTGGTCCGGTTCGCTGGTCAACTGGCTGTAGGCAATCAGCCCGCCGAGCGCGGCGACAACAAGCACAGCAGCCAGCAGCCGCGGGGCCATGGCGGGGTCTCGGGTAAGAGAGGAAGTTGGAGATCACGAGCCGCCATTGGGCGATTCGCCGGTGTGCGCATGGTACCAGCGGTCCCCCGGGCCGACAACGCGGCGTTTTGTCCGCCGCCGCACCGCGAGCTTACGTCGCCCACGACACCAGCAGTCCGACGTAGACGAGGTAGCCGGCCAGCAGCAGCGCTCCTTCCCACCGATCGATTGTCCCGCGCGTCCAGGCCAACGGCAGACAGACAACCGCGGCGACCACCATCACGGGGAAGTCAAACCGCAGCACGGCCGAGGCCGCCGGCACGCCTTCGGGAGCCGACAGGCCCGCGGCGCCGAGCACGCACAGCAGGTTGAACAGGTTGCTTCCCACGATGTTGCCGACCGCGATGTCTCGCTCGCCGCGGAGGCTCGCGACGACCGAGGTGACCACTTCGGGGAGCGAGGTGCCAGCCGCCACGATTGTCAACCCGATCACGACCTCGTCGACCCCTGCGGCGGTCGCCATCTGCACCGCGGCGTCTACCAGCAAGCGGGCGCCGACCACCAACGCCGCCAGGCCAACCGCCACCGCGCCGCCGGCGGCGAGCAGCGAGCCGCGAGCGCCGGCCGCGGCCGGCTCGTCCCCATCGCCCGGGGCGGCGCTCGACCGGAACAACCAGACCGAGTACCCCAAGAACACGACGATCAAACCGGCCGCGTCGGCTCGGCCGATGACGCCGTCGGCGGCGAGCAGCCACGCCAGCAGCGACACGCCGATCATCACCGGGATGTCGCGCCGCACCAACAGGGAGTGGACCCTCAGCGGTGTGATCAGTGCGGCCAGCCCGAGGATCGCGAGCACGTTGAACGTGTTGCTGCCGATCACGTTGCCGAGCGACACGTCGGTCTGCCCCGCGAGCGACGCCTTCAAACTGACCGCCAGCTCGGGGGCGCTGGTGCCGAACGCGACCACCGTGAGGCCGATCGCGAGCGAAGACATCCCGATGGCTGCGGCCAGTCGGCTGGCGCCGCGGACCAACGCCTCGGCGCCAAAGACCAACAACCCAAGGCCCAGCAGAAAACCAAGGATCGGCGTCATTGAAGTCGTGTCTCGGAGGGAAGGGGGAGCCGCTCGATTAGAGTCGCCCGCGTCGGCTTCCGCTATCCAGGGCCCCGGTGGACGCCGCAACTTCCACGACTCCGATCGACTGCGACGAGTCGGCGGTGGGATCGCCTCGACCCGCCCAGCATGGGCGCAGTGACAGCCTTGGCGGTTGCCCTCGGACGCCATTATTCGGCTACAATACCCGCGTCCTGCAGCAACAAGACTCAACGACCCACTCACACATGAAGCCACACGTCATCGCACTAGGATTGGGGATCCTCTTGGCCACACAGACCAGTCTCGCGGTGGACCGGCCGGGCGGTCGCGCGTTTGTGACCCGTTCGCCGGCGGTCGGCGCGCACGGCATGGCGGCGACCAGCCAGCCGCTGGCGAGCCTGGCTGCCATCGACATCCTGCGGGCCGGCGGCAACGCGGTCGACGCGGCGATCGCGGCCAACGCCGTGCAGTGCGTCACCGAACCGACCTCGTGCGGACTGGGGGGCGACCTCTTCGCCATCGTATGGGACAGCAAAACCCAAAAACTGCACGGCCTCAACGCCAGCGGCCGCAGCCCGCAGGCGCTGTCGATCGAGGAGTTCCAGCGGCTCGGGCACGAGACGATCCCGCCGCACGGCGTGTTGCCGATCACCGTGCCCGGCTGCGTCGACGGCTGGTTCACGCTGCACAAGCGGTTCGGCAAGCTGCCGATCGAGCAGGTGCTCGCCCCCGCGATCAACCACGCCCGCGATGGGTACGCTGTCACGGAGGTGACCGCCAGGCACTGGGCCGCCGGGGTTCGCGTGTTCCGCGACCAGCCGGGGTGGGCCGACGTGTTCCTCATTGATGGCCAGCCGCCTCAGCACGGGCAGCAGTTCCGCAACCCGGCGCTCGCGTCGACGCTCGAGAAGATCGCCGCGGGCGGGGCCGACGCGTTCTACCGCGGCGAGATCGCCCGGGTGATCGACCAGTTCATGCGCGAGCACGGCGGCTACCTCCGCTACGAAGACCTCGCCAGCCACCACAGCGACTGGGTCGAACCGGTCAGCGTGGCGTACCGCGGCTACGAGGTGTGGGAGCTGCCGCCCAACGGCCAGGGCATTGCCGCCCTGCAGATGCTGCAGGTGCTCAAGCAATTCGACCTGGCCAAGGCGGGCTTCGGCAGCCCCGACCACCTGCACCTATTCCTGGAGGCCAAGAAGCTCGCCTTCGAGGACCGCGCCCGGTTCTACGCCGACCCCGACTTCAACCCGGCGCCGGTCGAGGGGCTGATCTCCGACGAGTACGGCGCCCGCCGCGCTAAGCTGATCGACCCGCACCACGCCGCTACCGAGCTCGCAGCGGGCGACCCGCTCCTCCGCGACGGCGACACGATCTACCTCACCACCGCCGACAAAGACCACAACATGGTCTCGCTGATCCAGAGCAACTACCGCGGCTTCGGCGCCGGCCCCTGCCCGCCCGGGCTGGGGTTCTGCCTGCAGGACCGCGGCGAGCTGTTCAACCTCGAGCCGGGCCACGCCAACAGCTTCGCCCCCGGCAAGCGGCCGTTCCACACCATCATCCCGGCCTTTCTCACCAAGGAGGGCCGGCCGGTGATGAGCTTCGGCGTCATGGGGGGCGACATGCAGCCCCAGGGGCACGTGCAGATTATCGTCAACCTGCTCGACTTCCAGATGGGCCTGCAGGAAGCGGGCGACGCCCCCCGCGTGCGGCACGACGGCTCGTCCACGCCGACCGGCCTGCCCGCCGACAAGAAAGGCGGCCAGGCCTACGTCGAGAGCGGCGTCAGCGCCGAAACGATTGGCGAGCTCGAGCGCCGTGGTCACCGCGTGAAGCACGGCGGCGACTTCGGCGGCTACCAGGCGATCTGGTACGACGCCGACCGCGGCGTGTACTACGGCGCGACCGAGTCCCGCAAGGACGGCATCGCGATTGGGTACTAGAACCCGCCGGCACGTCATCCCAGCAATTGCCTGCGCCCATTCCGTCGGGTAGCAGCGACTTTCGCCCGCGATGGAGCCGGCCCACTATCAGACCTCAATCGGGCGAACGTCGGCAGCGCTTGCGACAAGAGGTGATCGGGACGCAAGCGAGAGCTACTGGTTTGGCGCTCGAGAATTGGTTCTGCCGTGGGTGCCACTGGCTCTGCCCAGTAGCGTCCGGTAAATCCTTCACACGATTTTAACTTGCGCTATTGCGGCTGTGTGTGGTAGAGGTGGCGTATGTCGTCGCCCGAACCCGCCGAGTGGCCCGAGCCCTTAATTGGGGGCAAGTATATCCGCTTGCTGCAGAAGCACCTCGATGGGCTGCGTGGCGATGACGCCCACGGCAACCGCCGGCTGTTCCTGGACGACGTGTTCGTGGTCTACCTGCTGGCGTTCTTCAATCCGGCCATCCGCTCGCTGCGGACGATCGAGGACCTCAGCCAGACGCGTCAGGCGCAGAAGCACCTCACGGTCGCCAAGATCTGCAAGAGCACGCTCTCGGACTTCAACTCGCTCTCCGACCCCGAGCGGCTCACTCCGATCGTCGAGGCGCTCGCGGGGCAGCTCGCCCGCAAGCAGGCGAGGCAGCCTACCGGCGATGCGGGGGACCTGCACCAGCTACTGCAGAAGACGGTCGCGGTCGACGGCACGTTCTTGCCCGCCGTGGCGGGCGTTGCGTGGGCCATCGCCGAGCGGAACAACCACGGGGCGACCCGCCATCGCGCGCGGGTTGACGCGCACGTGAACGCCGCCACTTGGCTGCCGGAGGTCCTCGTCGTTCCCGATCCGGGCCAGAGCGAGGCCGACTCGGCCGTCACGCACGTGCAGCCGAATCGCATCCACGTCTACGACCGCGGCTACATGAGCTTCGCGTTGCTCCGCGCGCACTGCGAGACGCCTGGGGCGGACTTCGTCGTGCGGTTCAAGCCGGCAGGGTCCAATAGCTCGGCCCTGGAGGTGGAGCTCGAGAAGGAGCTTCGCGAAGAAGACCTCGCCGCGGGCGTGGTAAGCGACCGGGTAGGCCGGTTCGCGACCGACTCCGCCGGACGCGCCGGGATCGCCGACGCGTTGTTCCGCGAGGTGGTCGTGTCGCTCAACTCCGACGGCGAGACCAAGACCCTCCGCCTGATCACGGACCTCCTGGACGTGCCGGCGGCAACCGTCGCGACGCTCTACCGGTGGCGTTGGCGGGTCGAGCTCTTCTTCCGCTGGCTGAAGACGCTCGCCAACTTCGACCACCTGATCAGCCACACACGCGAGGGCGTGCAGACGCACCTCTACGTGACCGTGATCGCGGCGATGCTGATGTACCTGCACACCGGCTACCGGCCGAGCAAGTACCTGTTCGTTCTGCTGAGCCAAGTAGCCGCCGGAGGGGCGACGCTCGACGAGGTGCTTCCCATCCTCCGCGAGCGAGAACGCCGCTGCGAGCTCGACCGCCAAAGCCGTGCCCGCAGAGCTGCCAAAAAGAAATCTGAGAACGCCTGAGGCGTGACGCGCCCGTCACGATCCGAGCGCCGCCGCATGCGCGCTTTCAATCACGATAAAACCGCCGAACTCGCGGCCGAGACCCTCACAAGGGGACTCTCACGCACATTCCGACTGCACGACCTTCTAAGTACACTTATCCCGGACGCTACTGGGC
>NZ_SJPO01000021.1 GCF_007859935.1 Posidoniimonas polymericola
ACTGATCTCCGTGAGACTCCCAGTCTCGTACAGGGGACTTGCACCCCACAACAATCACGCCCGTGCCGGGCGTACACAAAGGCATGAACGCGGAGCCGACGACAACGCGATTTCAAATGGAGCATCAACTGCGGCGGCCCGGTTATGCCAGACGTTAGAGGGCATTCGTGACTTCGATGCGCGTCATAGGCGTTCACCCCATTGCAGCGCGAGAGCCTGTTCACCTCATCGAGTTCGAGGTCGAGCCTGGCGACGCGCAAGTGGAGTGGGGCGCGATCACCCAACCCGTCGATGGCCAGGACAGAAGCCACTGGCAAGTCCCTTACGACGAGCGCCCAGTACCGAGTGCCATTGGACATTGGTGCTTCTTCTTTCACTACCTCGACGAGAAGAGACCGCTTTCCACTGCTCTGGGTGATCTGCCGTTGCCAGCCGAAACCCCAGTTCCGCCGCGTCTTCGTTTCGTGCAATACGAGGAACCATAGGAATGCCCTCTAACAAATCGCTGGAGCGGACGCGTGAGGGATAAAGTGCCAAGTTCATTTGTCGGCGCGCGCGCCGCTCAGCTCAACCGTTCTGTCGCAGAGTCATTCCGTCGCAACCATGTCTGACGCTTCAGTTTACTCGATCACTGACTTTGGTTCGGTTGCAAATGCTGCGGCATGCATGCACGATGCGCGCATCCCCAATTCAGGGTTTAGATTCCGTCGCCCCTCCCAAACGTTTGAACTGGTAGCCTGGCAGTACTCGCCCTTTTCCTATACCGGACCGAGTTGTGTTTGGATTCGCTGGGAATTGACATTTCGCGACGTGAATGGCTTTCGGCAGCGCCGAACCGAGTCCGCCTCAACACATCACTACCATGAGCTGGCCACGATGCGTTGGTACCCGCGACGTCAAATGATCCTGATTTCCACTCACTTTGACCTCACCGTCTACCTGAAGGTTACAAAGCTCAACGGTAAATTACGCCCAACTGACGACCATTCGAAAGACATCGACCCAATCCTGAACAACCAGGTGTAGAGTAGCGACAGAACAACGGAATGAACGAAAGTCGCGTTGGCTCATCCACTTTGCTAGAATATTAACGCACGCGACTTCGTTATTCCAATCGTTCGGCGACGGAGATTTACTGTGCGTGACAAGCGATTTGTCGCGGCCCATCGAGGGGGCCAATTAGCTATTGCCGAGCATCGATTACTCGCGGCTTGGGCCGCGGATTGTGCGGCGCATCTGCTTCCGCTGTTCAAGGTTCACAGCTCAGATGATCGGCCGCAACAAGCTATTGAAATCGGACGGGCGTGGGCTCGAGGCGAGATCAAAACCGGTGTCGCCCAGCGAGCGGCTGTCGCGGCACATGCTGCGGCCCGGGAGACTTCTGACGCTGCCGCAGTCGCAGTTGCTCGAGCGGCAGGCCATGCCGTGGCAACAGCCCATTTTGCCGATCATTGCCTCGGACCAGTGATCTATGGCGCGAAGGCGGTCGAGGCGGCAGGAGGGTCGGCAGACGAAGAGCGGGATTGGCAACTTGCCCGGCTTCCCATTGACGTGCGAGAATTAGTAATTTCCGCCATGGAACTGCGCCGAACCTAGCGGTGAACCGAAGCCGCCGATGACGCGGGTTTTGACATCATAGTTTCTTGGCCGCGGCTCGGTTACCGCGGGTCGTCAGGCAGGTCGTCGGCACCTCCAACCAACCGCGGTGTGCCCACACCTAAACGACCTGGAGCTGCCCAAGTCCGCGTCGAAGTGAAACTTCTGTTACCGTGCGGCGACGACAGACATTTGCACAACGGCCAGCCATGCTGTCGGCCGGTTCGAGCGATTGCCGCTGGGTGGGCGCCGCCCCAGAGGCACGGTGGCTGTGAAGGACCTAAGGGGCCTGTCCGCTGGGCGTCGCACGGGACACCTACGGCGGCCGATCGTGTTTCACCTCGATGGGCGTCGGAAGTAGCGAAACCGGCCGGGTTTTGTGCTATACTGGCTCGATGGTCGGTTGCCGGTCAGTGGAAGACGGCGGCCCCCCGGCACTGAATCAGCGAAGTAGAGCGGAAGGTTCCTGAAGTGGCAAAGAAGCCCGATTCTTTTTTCAAGCAGGCCGGCGCCCTCCCCTACCGGTGGGACGGCGAGCGGGTCGAGATCGTCCTCATCACCTCCCGCTCGTCGGGCAACTGGATCTTCCCCAAGGGGGTCATCGACCCCGGCGAGACGCCCGAGTCGACTGCCGTCAAGGAGACCGTCGAGGAGGCCGGCGTGATCGGCGAGCTGACCGGCGACGCCCTCGGCGCCTACGAGCAGAAGAAGTGGGGCGGCGTCGCCAAGGTTAAGGTCTTCCCGCTGCTGGTGACCGAGCTGCTGGACGACTGGGACGAGTGCGAGATCCGAGAACGCCAGCTGCTGCCGATCAAGGAGGCAAAGGAGCTGATCCACGATCGGCTGACCGAGATCCTCGCCGCGTTCGAGGAGCAGGTGCTGAGCGGGGCCATCCAGCCGGCCGGGTAAGGTGAACGCGAGCTGCCGTAGGCCAGGCTGTGCCTGACGGCCTCTCGATCGGTTGGCAGACTTGTCCTACCCGGCTAGCGAAATAACCCTCCCGACAGCAAGACGTAGAAGAACATTGGGAAGGTCACGTCCGCGACAAGTGGGACTAGCAGCCACCACGGCGACAGGCCCAGCGGGCAAATTAGGATAGCCGCCGCCCCAGCAATCCCACCTACAAACGGGACGAAGCTGTAGGTTCTTCCATCGCGCTCGGCGCAGATCCCGGCGACCGGATTGCCGACGACGATCAGCACAGAGAAGGCGGCGAGAAGGCCCGTTAGTGTCCACAGTATCATTTGCGATGACTCCGTCACCTCTTAAGATCGCCGAGCGAAAGAGCGATTCCGACACGCCGGACAATGTATCTTGGCTGCAAGACCACTACTGTCGATTAGTGGCGCCCGCTCGGTCATACAAGTTCCCATAGCCGATGGATTACATCCATCGGAGGCCCCAGAGATCGCTTTCTTGGCGGGGGCAGCGCTGACACCGGGGTCGTCCGACGGAGGTAATCCGTCGGCTGCTAGAGGACTTGCAATCGTCGCATTTCGTTGTGGAAAGTGACTCGCCAGCGCGGTCCAATGGGGGATGCGGTGGGTTCTCTGGCAGCTGTGCTGGACCGCCCACTCGGTGCCCCACACGTGGATTCCGCGGGTGCCACTGGCTCTGCCCAGTAGCGTCCGGTAAATCCTTCACACGATTTTAACTTGCGCTATTGCGGCTGTGTGTGG
>NZ_SJPO01000022.1 GCF_007859935.1 Posidoniimonas polymericola
GCACGCGACCCTCCTCCTCTAGACCCACGCCACAAACGCTACATATCTTGGGCCGAACAGTATTGGACCTGTCCCCGTTTACCCCACGACACGTTGGTATCGACTAACGCCCGAGTATCGCATCCACTCGACGGAGTATATTGAAGAGGTGGGAGGATTTCGATGAACCAAGCCGATGCGATACAGAAAGCTTCGGAGTTTACGCTTAAGGCGATGGGGAGAAGTGTGGAGCCGGAGTCTGCCACGATTGTCGAGCGTCCCGATGGACGTCGCTACTGGTCGATCGCCTACCGACAAGAGGCGTTCTTGCCTGATGAGGCAGCGGCGGGCGCCGTCATGGACGGCCCTTACGTGCTTCGTGTTGATGACGCCAGCGGTGAAGTCTCTGTGCTTGGATGATTGGGCTCCGCCGCGTCCTCGGCCTTCCACACATCCGGCAGGAACTGCTCAAGGTCTTCACGCGGCGTCTGCCCGATCTTCGCTAGCACGCTGGTGAGGTAGCGTTGGGGATCGACCTGGTGTCGTTCGCAACTGGCGATCAGCGACCACAGCCTGGCGTGGTTCTCGGCGGCCGCATCGTTTCCGGCGAAGAGCCAGTTCTTGCGGCCGATGGCCACCCGCTTGAGGGCCCGCTCGCTGGCGTTGTTATCGATGTTGAGGTAGCCCCGCGTGGTGAAAGTCGTGAGCGCGGTCCACTGGTTCTGGGCGTAGGTGATCGCCTTGGCGATTGGGCTGCGAGGCAGCACGAACTCCTGCTCGGCGTCGAGCCACGCCTTGGGGGGAAAACGGGAAAACGGGGACAGGTTCAGTTACGGGTGGGGCTCTTATTTATGCAAACTGGACCTGTCCCCGTTTACCCCACGATGTTGAGGTAGCCCCGCGTGGTGAAAGTCGTGAGCGCGGTCCACTGGTTCTGGGCGTAGGTGATCGCCTTGGCGATTGGGCTGCGAGGCAGCACGAACTCCTGCTCGGCGTCGAGCCACGCCTTGGGGGGAAAACGGGAAAACGGGGACAGGTTCAGTTACGGGTGGGGCTCTTATTTATGCAAACTGGACCTGTCCCCGTTTACCCCACTGCTCAACGCTTGCGTGGGCATGCGCCCCATGTTCAGCAGTGCCGCTGGCCGAGGGGCCGCCCGGTTGCCCTCACTGCTCGGCGTTCGGCTTCAACCACGACGACTCAACGGACACGACGCACGCCACGGTTCACTGTCCGTACGTCGTGTGCTTCGTGGCGTCGTGGTTATTACCCAAGCCGGGGGCCAAGCTCCTCGCTTGCGTGGGCATGTGCCCGATGTTCAGCATTGCCACGCGAGCGTGGCCAGGCCCCCGGCTCTGCTCAACGCAATGCCACCAGCCCAGTACGGACACGTTTCAGCAGCCTCCTATCCAGCGGCCCCTCCGCAACACGGCCTTGAGCTCCGACTGAAGATCACTCGAGACTGATTTCTCTCGCGTCACGAGGATCAACACCCCTCTATCGTCAACTTCCACCATCTCAACATGCTTCGCCATTCTCTTGGCAAGGGATGCGGCCGATCTCTTGAATGCACGACAGCAGAGCTCGTTGTCGAAGTAATTGACAGGAAAGAACCTATACACCGTATCTCGGCCATCAACGTTCAATCCTGTCTTCCTAGACTCTTCCACGATGAGGTTATGGGCGGAACCGTACTCATACCTGTCGAAATACAGGCACGCCCGGTAGGCCGTGAATCGCCTGGCAAAATCACCCAAGAAACCAACGACGCCATCGTCGACGAATTCAATCGAGCGATGCTCCTCAATAGACGCATAGTCGTCAGAGGAACTGTGGTCTTCTATCAGCTCTTCAGATCGGGGCACATAACAAACTGAACCAGCAAATCCCTGCGGCAAGGCCTCTGAAATGCCTAAATGCTCGTGAGGCGACACCCGCCCGCACGCTGCATCTGCTTTGGTGGCAGCCGCTTCAACTTGGCCCGACCCTGTTGAATCTAGCAAAAACGACCGATGCAGCTCACTGAGTTGCTCACCAACTCGCGCCCGTCGCCGAAACATGTACCAAACCATTGCGTTCACTCCTCCGGAAATCGAGTGGTGATTCCGTCGGCACCTAGATTCCACACGATTAGCCGGTCGCCGGGTGCCACTTTACGCCGTTAACCCTCTGAGTTGGTTAGCGGTTTGTACTTGCAGTTTGGTCGCCTTGAGGATTTTGGGCGGTGTG
>NZ_SJPO01000023.1 GCF_007859935.1 Posidoniimonas polymericola
TTGTGTACGCCCGGCACGGGCGTGATTGTTGTGGGGTGCAAGTCCCCTGTACGAGACTGGGAGTCTCACGGAGATCAGTCTACCAAATGCCGGCTCCGATCGACAAAGTACTAGACGAGGGCAACTGCGGAAGGGCGACCGACCGTGGGGAGGAAGCCTGCGAATGCGTGCGTAAGCACCGGCCTGATTTCGCCGCCGGTCGCATTCTCGTCAAAGCTGCGAGGCTACGAACAGAAACGCCATACAAGGCCGGTTCGACCAGGCGAGTGAGCACAACATCACGAAGCCGTTCCCAGTCGGTCGCTCAGGTAAATGGCGAGCTTGCGCAGCGAAGCATCACGCTCTTATCCGGGGAGACCTGCCCGACGGCCTGCGAGCCGTCGGTCGCTCCAGCGAGTAAGGCTTGCCTGAAAGGCTGGAACGCCGCGGAGCCATCCACGGCGGGCGAGGCAGGAGTCAGCCGAGGTCGTAGTACCGACCCTCGAAAACCAATCGAGACGGGAAGGACCGAACGATGAAGAACAAGGAGGAGCCATCGACCAACTCGCTACGAGGGAACCCCTCGGCGCCAACCCAGCAGGACCACCCTGCTGGCCGAGGCGACGAGACCACACGTTCACTATCCCGACCGGGACGAACCGTAGCGGCGCGGGCCGAGCAGCCAGCCTTGAGCTTATTCCCGATGTCTTTGATGGAGGCCGTTGTCGACCAGGCCAACCTCGAAACCGCCTGGAGAAACGTGAAAGCGAACCGCGGAGCCCCCGGCCCCGATGGGATCACGATCACGAAGTTCCCCGACTGGTTCCGAACACGGTGGCCGCAGGTCCGACAGCAGCTCCTCGGTGGGACGTACCGGCCAGGACCGGTGCGGCGCAAAACCATCGACAAACCCGATGGCGGCCAGCGGTTGCTCGGTATCCCAAACGTGCTCGACCGACTGATTCAGCAAGCCATCGTCCAGGTCCTGACGCCGATCTTCGACCCGCATTTCAGCGAGTCGAGCTTCGGTTTTCGGCCCCAACGCTCTGCTCATGGAGCAGCCAAGCAGGTCGGGCGTACGATCCGTCGTGGTCATCGCTATGCCGCCGACATCGATCTGTCGAAGTTCTTCGACCGAGTTCAGCACGACGTCCTGCTGACGCGTGTCGCTCGTCGAGTCGACGACAAGCTGCTGCTGCGATTGATCGGCCGCTACCTGCGAGCGGGCGTGATGGTCGATGGAGCTCTGCAACCAACCGATATTGGCACGCCCCAAGGCGGTCCACTCAGCCCGATCTTAAGCAACATCCTGCTTGACGATCTGGACAAGGAGTTGGAACGCCGAGGGCTGCCGTTCGTGCGGTACGCGGATGATTTCGCCGTCTTTGCGAAATCGAAACGTAGTGCCGAGCGAATCATGACATCGGTCTCGCGCTACTTGACTGGCGCCCTTCGCTTGGTGGTGAACCAAGAGAAGAGCCAGGTTGTCGCCAGCACAGAATTCGAGTTCCTTGGATTCGCATTCGTCAAATCGCGCGCGACGATCAACGTAGCGGCGAAGTCCGTCCGGAAGTTCAAGCAGCGTATCCGCGAGATTACCGGCCGCAGCCGGGGCATCTCGATGGAGGATCGCTTGGGCAGACTGCGACGATACGTTCGCGGCTGGATGGGCTACTTCGGCTTGGCGTCTCAGTTGAAGCTGTTCGACAGACTCGACCAGTGGATACGTCGTCGCATTCGAATGTGTCACTGGAAACAGTGGCGTCGGCCGAAACGCCGACGCGAAATGCTCATTCGGCTCGGCGTTCCGCGACGTCAAGCGATTCGCCACGCACGCAGTCGCCAAGGCTACTGGCACATGTCCAAAACCATCGCCAGCGGCGTGGGGCTCAACAATGCGTGGCTTGCAGAACAGGGACTCCTCAGCATCAAGACACTCTGGGCAGAGCTTGCTCCCCTTCGTCGAACCGCCTAGTGCGGACCCGCATGCTAGGTGGTGTGGGGAGGGTCACCGGCAACGGTGGCCCTTACCCGGTT
>NZ_SJPO01000024.1 GCF_007859935.1 Posidoniimonas polymericola
GAGACCCTCACAAGGGGACTCTCACGCACATTCCGACTGCACGACCTTCTAAGTACACTTATCCCGGACGCTACTGGGCAGAGCCAGTGGCACCCGAAAGCCCGATGCGACAGTGGCACCCGGCGTACGTCCGGGCCGCAACGCCTCTTGGGCTGCGCCCACCGACTATCGTTCGAACGAGCCAGCCCGCTGGCCGGCCGCGGTGCGAACGAAAGTCGGTGCTACACGAGAGAGTGCAGGAGTTTCACGCCGGTGAGGAGTTCCGTCAATGGCGACGGATGGGTAGCTATGACAGTTGCGTGCCACTGTCCGGCTTGTCCGGCAGTGCGCCCCGGGTACCCGCTTCGCACTGCCAGCAAGCTGGTCAGTGTCGCCGAGAGGCAGTGCCACCAGCCGGGCCGCTTCTTGGAGAGCTTTGAAGTCTTCGGACGACGCGTTCATGCCAACTACCGTTCTTGCCGCCTAACGATTCGGTTAACGTGGCGGCGACCAGACGACGTTGTGTCAAGTCGGACGTGGCCCGCCGCTCACGTTCAACCGTTAGTTCGTCGATCTTGAGGCCGCGGTATTACGTCCTCGTCGTCGACCGATTCGTGCAAGCAATCAATGGGGCGAGTTGGGCAATCATTGTCATCGATTTCAAACAGCCCCCACCGGATGCCATCATATTGTGAATCAAGTGTGTTGAGTTCGTCAAGAATCGAGGCGACCTCGCGGATCACGTCGATTTGCGCTTCCCTTACGATTGTCAGAAGATCGTTCGAAGCAACGCCGCATTCTTTGATTCGTCGCAACGCCCCGCCGCGTCCATCGTCATTCGGACCGGCATAGTCATTGAGGCGCCGCGGCGCTTCTGGCGTTATCACCAGATTCCAGAGTTGACGGAGAAACACAAACCGAGCCAATTGGGGTATGTTCTCATCGATTTCCGATCTCGCCCAACCCTCAGCATTGCCGCAGCCGAACTGCCGAAACCGCTCGACGAGGGCAATGTAGCGAGACTCGTCATCATCAGATGCCATGAGTTGGTCAACCATTTGAGTGGTGGGTCGTGAGCGACGAACGTCTGGCATAACCGGGCCGCCGCAGTTGATGCTCCATTTGAAATCGCGTTGTCGTCGGCTCCGCGTTCATGTCTTTGTTATGCCACATTGTGCTTGCGGCTGATGTCTCACGAACTACTCAGACATCTCCTCAAACATCTTTTTGACAGCTGCTTGAATTTCGTCAGGCGACATTTCACGAAGTTGAGTTGCGATTCCCCATTCGTGGCCGAATGGGTCACGTACACGTCCAAATCGTTCACCCCAAAACATATCAGTGGGTTCCATTAGAACAGTCGAGCCATTGTCTTTCATCGTTTCGATCATTGCATCACAGTCGTCGACGTAGAGATGAATCGCGACACTTGTAGCGTCAAGTCGCGTTGGGCTTGGCGTGCCTCCATGTTCCGGGAGTTCTTCGCTGAGGAAGAAGCGAGCGTTGCCAATGCGAAATTCGCAATGCATCACACGCCCGTCGGGCATGTTGAGCTGAATGTATGGGGCAACGCCAAACACATCGGCGTAAAACGCGACTGCCTTTGCGGCATCGGTGATGCTGAGGTATGGGATGAGTTCGCTGGGTGTCGGTGATGGCATATGGTTGATCTAGTCGCGAAGTTTGAAGTAATTTCGTGTTAGTGGCATAACGACTAAAATCACCCGGTCGCGACGAGAGATTCACAATTGCCAAAACGCCCGACTTCGCGACTCGGGTGCATTTTGTGTACGCCCGGCACGGGCGTGATTGTTGTGGGGTGCAAGTCCCCTGTACGAGACTGGGAGTCTCACGGAGATCAGT
>NZ_SJPO01000025.1 GCF_007859935.1 Posidoniimonas polymericola
CCAATACTGTTCGGCCCAAGATATGTAGCGTTTGTGGCGTGGGTCTAGAGGAGGAGGGTCGCGTGCTGGCGGAGGGTTGCCAGGTGGCGGGTTGCTCTTGGCGGGGGAACGAGAGGGCGTGCCGAGTTTCGTAGCGCGCAGCGTGAAGGGTCCGAGGGGCGTTTGCGCGTGCCGCTCCTAGGCTTCTTGCTTTTTGAGCTTTGCGAGGTGCGTCATCAGCTCTTGCTCGCAGGCCATGCCGCAGAGGTAGAAGCAGATCATCTCGTAGGTGCGGAGCGTTGGCTTCCGTCCGGTCCAGAGGGCGATCAGCATGCTCGCGATGATGGCGCAGTAGGTCTGGATCTCGATCCCGTTCTGGTCGTGGCTCAGCAGACGCCGGCAGCCCAGGATGTGCTTGAAGAACCGGAAGAAGGTCTCGATCTCCCACCTCCCCGAGAAGATCAACGCGATGGTCTCGGCCGGGACGTCGAGCAGGTTCGTGGCGATGCGCAGCACGCCGTCGCTGTCGACCCCGCTGGAGCCGCCGCGGTACTTGCCGCGGCTGGTGTGGGGGTTGATCCGCACGCAGACGACGCGCACCGGGTGGTCAGGCCGGCTGCTGGCCGCGGCGTGGGGGAAACGCACGACCTCGTCGCTGATCACCTCGTTCAGCCCGGCGTCGTCATCGCGGCGCCCCGGCTCAACCGCTTCCCACACGCTGTTGTCGCGCAGCCGGCAGACGTAGCTGCTGCCCGCCGCGACGATGCCGTTGAACAGCGAGAACTTGGCGTAGCCGCGGTCCCCCACGTACAGCCGGTCGGCCTCCAAGGCCGCCTCGAGCACCACGCGTTCGTCGTGCTCCCCGCCGCCGTTGGGGGTGACGTCGATCCGCGTGGGGACCCCGCGGAGCACCTCGAAGTGCGTGTGGAGCCGCCACTTGACCATCCCGCTGCCCTTGCTGGCCTTCCGCCAGGACGCCTCCATGATCTTCGGCAACGCCGCCAGCAGCGTGCCGTCGACCAGTGTTATCGTCTGCTGGATGTCCTGGAGGCGTGGGTCCTGGGCGAGCGGTTGCAGCTGGTCGCCCAGCTCGCCGATGATCTCTTTGAGACGCTCGGCGTCAAAGACGCTGGTCGCCTCGGAGAGCGACCCGAGCGACGCCCGGGCGCAGCCCAGCTTCTTCTGCACCTTGCTCAGCTCGCTCGCCTGTTGGACGCCGCGCAGCGAGGTCACGATCGGGTTGAACAAGTGCAGCAGCACCAGCAGGCAGTACTGGTCGTAGTGCAGCTGTCGATTGCCGGCCCGGTCCCGTTCGCAGCCCTCGTCGTGAAGCCGCTTGAGCAGAGGAGCAAGCTTGTCAAAAAACTTCAGCCCCGTGATGTCGGGCTCTTCGATCTTCGGTTTCTTGCTGCCTGCCATGCCCGCAATTATGCACACCGCCCGTCCAGGGCGCAACCTCGACTAGATCGCCTCGCAGTGACGAATTGGCGTGCGCAAATCGCGTGCCGAACAGTATTG
>NZ_SJPO01000026.1 GCF_007859935.1 Posidoniimonas polymericola
TTACGCCGTTAACCCTCTGAGTTGGTTAGCGGTTTGTACTTGCAGTTTGGTCGCCTTGAGGATTTTGGGCGGTGTGGCGCCGGAGTACTTGGGCTTCTTCTTGGGGTAGTCTCGGCTGGCCTTGTTCTGGCGTTGGTAGGCGTCGATGAGCGCGTGGGCGAGGCGTGCTGGGAGCTCGATGGCGACGCCGCGCATGGCCTGCCGGAGGACCCGCAGCACGCCGGCGACGCTGGTGCGTTGCGGGGACTCACCGTGGTCGACCTGCAGCTTCTTGGCGTACAGGCACGCGGCCGTGAGGGCGGCGAGGGACCAGTCGAGCTCAACGCCCGCGTTGACCGGCGAGCCGCTGCGCAGCTTGCGGCGGGCGAACGTCTGCTTGAAGCTGCGGTAGAAGACCTCCACGCCCCACCGCGCGCGGTACAGCTCGATCACCTGCTTATCGGTCAACCGGCTCTTGGTCAGCACGCTGGTGACGAGGTAAACCGGGCGTTTGCCGCCCTGGGCGATAACCAGCCGCAGCACGATGGGCGGCTGCCTCTTGCGGGCGCTCTTGTCGGGCCACAGGTAGACGCGTCCCTCCTGCTCGCGGAAGTAGCCGAGCTGCTTGATCAGCGTCACGTTGGCTCCGACGCGGATCAGGAAGTCGTGGCCCGCCTCCTGGAGCCGCCGCCAGAAGTCGTAGCCGACGAAGCCCGCGTCGGCCGTGAGCAACGCCGGCTCCGGCAGTGAGGCGAGCATCTCCAGCAGGTGCTCCCGCTCGGACGAGCCGCTCGGCCCGTGCCGCCACATCCACGGCAGCCCCGAGCCGACATGCCACAGCGTCGTGAGCCAAGCCTGCGGATTCGCCGCCTTCTTGTAGGCGGCGCGACGACGGCGCCCCCGCTTGCGGGTCCGGCACGTCGGCGACGCGAAGGCCTGCTGATTCGCCGCGGTCCGCGGCAGCTCCACCCGCGTGCCGTCCACCCCAAACGCCAGCATGCCGCTCACCCGGTAGCAGCCCGCCAGGTCCTGCTGCAGCCGACGCTGCAGCATCGAGAGCAACGCAAACAACAGCGCGCCCGAGTGCCGCGCAAGCAGCTTCAGGAACGCCTGGTAGCTGACCAACTCGCGTTGCCCGTCGGGCAGCCGTCGGGTAATCTCTCCGGCGGCGGCGTAGCGGTCGGTGAGCGTCGACTCCTCGCCCCACGCCCACAACAAGGTCACCCGCACAAGCGACCACGGCGTCCAGACGCAGTCGCTGCGGAACGTGTACCTGCCGAACATGGTCGGCGCAGCCAACCAATCCAACGCGTTGGCCAATCCCGCTTGGTCTTGATGCGGCATCCTGCCGATCCTCCGTGGTCACAGGGGCATGGGTTATCTTCCACACCGCCTCTAAGGCGACCAAGCCACCGCATCAAGACCAATCTTACTACTGTCAGAGGGTTAACGGCGTAA
>NZ_SJPO01000027.1 GCF_007859935.1 Posidoniimonas polymericola
GGCCTTGTCGAACAACCTCTTGCCTCTTCGCGTAGAAGCCCGTTGAACGGAGTTTCAACTTAACGGGACGGAGCGAACATGGCCGCATCAAGAGCTAGCAGCCGCACGGCTGGCAAGGCGTACAAGGTCACGAACTGGAAAGAGTACAACGAATCGCTGGTGCGTCGTGGCGACGTGACGCTGTGGCTGGAGGAGGACGTGATCATCGGCTGGGAGCATGAGAACGCGGAGAAGAAGGTGGGGCGCCCGTTCACCTATAGCGAGGAAGCGGTCCGCTGCCTGCTGTCGCTGCGTGAGGTGTTCGGCCTGACCTACCGCCAGACCGAGGGCTTCGGCCGCTCGCTGGTGCGGCTGATGGACGCCAAGATAGCGATCCCCGACTTCACCTCGCTGCAGAAGCGGGCGGCCAAGCTGGAGATCCCCCTGACCGCCAAGCCGAAGCGCGGCCCGGTGGACATCGTGGTCGACAGCACCGGGCTGAAGGTCTACGGCGACGGCGAGTGGAAGGCCCGCAAACACGGCGTGAGCAAGCGTCGCACGTGGCGGAAGCTACACATCGCGATCGACCCTAAGACCGGTGAGATCGTGGCCGAGGAGTCGACCGACAACGATAAGCACGACGCCGACCTGGTCGAGCCCCTGATCGAGCAGGTGGAGCGGCCGATCGAGAGGTTCTACGGCGACGGGGCGTACGACCAGCGGAAGGTCTACGAAGCGCTCGAGTGCGAGGCGGCCCAGCCGATCATCCCGCCCCGCAAGAACGCTAAGGTCTGGAGGCACGGCAACTCCAGCGACTGCCGCCTGCCCCGCGACCAGGCGCTCCGCCAGATCCGACGCACCAGCCGCAAGGCCTGGAAGATCGACGTCGGCTACCACTCCCGGAGTCTCGTTGAGACCTCCATGCACCGCCTGAAGGCCGCCTTCGGCGATAAGCTCCGAAGCCGAAAGCCGCCCAACCAGAAAGCCGAATGCCGGCTACGCTGCGCGATTCTTAACCGCTTCACGCAACTCGGCACGCCTCAGTTCGTCTGGAGTTAGTCGACAAGGCC